>JBEENF010000084.1:0-11369 GCA_041192325.1 Verrucomicrobiota bacterium | reverse complement strand
GATGTCGAAAGTCACCGCCTCGCAGCATCCGGGCGGCCAGCGGCTTTTCGAAGTGGCGGACTACACCTTGGACAACGGCGGCGTGCCCGGAGACGCGATCGTGGAAGTGACGGACAGCGTCAACGCGGGGCCCACCTCGACCTTGATTGGCTGCTCGGTGTTGAACTGGCTGACGCTCGCGACGATCGAGTGGCTCAAGGCCCAAGGGCACCCGCTGCCCATCCTGCGCAGCCAAAACCTGCCCGGGGCGATCGAGTACAACCGCGAACTTGGCGGAAAATACAAGGCGCGGCTCAGTCGTCAGCTCGCGTGAGATCTGACCGTTAAGAGCCGCCCGCCCGGCCCAGATCCCAAATTCGATTTCCGCCCTGCCGCGACTTTCCTCGTCATGTGTGCCTCTTACAAAATCGGCGTCGACGGCGGGGGCACGAAGACGGAATTCATTCTGGTGGATGCCACGGGAGCAATCGTCGCGCGGCAGCTCGCGGCCGCTTCGAATCCCAACGTGGTGGGCGCGCCTCTGGCCCGACGGATTGTCACGGAGGCTTTGCACACCTTGCGGGCGCGCGTGCCGGAATCCACCCCTGCGATCGCGCACACGCATCTCTACATGGCCGGCAGCCGCGCCTTTTGGCTCGAGGTCGCGGGGGAGCTGAAGGATTTCGGAGCGATCGGAGTGTTTCACGATGCCCTGCCCGTACTGGAACTAGCCACCGGCGGGGAGCCGGGACTCGTGCTGCATGCGGGCACCGGATCATTCGTGGCCGGCCGTGGACCTGACGGCGCGATCCATTACGCCGGGGGGGTCGGCTGGCGTTTTGGTGATCCGGGCAGCGGTTATGATCTCGGGCGGCGGGCGGTGGCCCGCGCGCTGCTGGAATTGCAAGGCTGGGCGACGCCCACCCGCATGAGTCCGGCGGTGCGGGCAGCCGCAGGGTTGGGTGATGCCGCGGATGCCCCAACGATCACGCGTTATTTCTATCAACATGCGGAGCCGAACCGGGTGATCGCCGCGCTTTCGCCGGTGATTTTAGGCCTCGCGAGCGAAGGGGATGAGACGGCGCTTCAACTCGTCGTCGAGTCGGCAGGTGAGCTGCTCGCGCTCGCCCACACCGTGGCGGTGAAACTTTTCCCCGGCGCGGAGATCGGGGCGGTGAAGGCTGGACTGAGTGGTCCGATTCTCACGCAGGCCGTGGTCACCCACGCCTTTGCCGGCCGTTCCGCGCTGGCGCTCACCCCGGTGGTCGGAACGCCGATCGACGGCATTCAGCGACTGCTCGCGCGCTTGAAGTGATCCGCGCGGAATTTTCGTTGCGGCATCTCTGGCGCTGCAGTTTTTTCCGGTGCTCCGCGATGGGGCCAAACGATTTAACGTGTTTGTGAGTGCGGGCGCTTTGTCGGGCGGCTTCCTGCCGCACATCCTCTCCCTTTTTATGATTGTCCGGTTTACGAAGAACCTGCCCGCCAGCGAAGCCGATACACTGACGTGTGTGCGGCCCGACGGCAGCACGACGACGGAGGCCATGCCCCGGCAGGGCATCCTGCCGCACGCGGCCTTTCATTTCGTGGTCGAGTCGACGCTGGGCTGGCACGACGCCCTCTTTGGCAAGGTGGCCGCCGGCGAATCGCTGGAGGAAGTTGCCTTGCGCGTGCACGGCCGGAACCTGAAACGCGCCCGTCCCACCCAGACGCTGCAAAGCGAGTCGCTGGTGGAATGTCTGCAGGCGGGCCAATGGGAAGGATCGGCCGATCCCGCCACTTTCCGCCAACGCCTGATCGCCGCCTGCCGCCGCCGCGGGGTGCTGCCGCCAAAAATTACCGCCGATGAAATCGAGCGGATCCGGCGGGCACTGCGGGAATTTGGCGCCGCGTGGCGGCCCCTCTCGCCGCACGGCTCGCTCGAACGGAGCTTTTTGTGAACGTCTCCGCGTCGGCGTTCGGGGCGACCTCTCCGGCGCCGAGCCGTTTGCCCCGCGCAGAAGATTTGCCGGCCACGGGCGAGGGCCATCGTCTGTTTCCCTTGCAGCCCAGTCCTGAGTGTCTCGCGGCGTTGACGATCCTGCCCGCAGCGGAATGGACGCGACGGAAGCTCGCGCACGAACACCGGGTGCTCGCCTGGACCGGCGAACATCAAGCCCGGGCCGCGCGAGGCGAGAAGCATCCCGTCTACGATTTTCTGTTCACCTATTACGCGTTTCGTCCCGGCTGGCTGCGGCGCTGGCATCCGGGTCCGGGCGTCGCCCTCGCCGGGGACGCGGCCCGCGAGTTTCTCCGCTGGCCGGAATATCGCGCGACCACGGAGGGCGTGACGATCGACCTGACAAAGTTTCCGGAAAAGCGCCGCGTGTTTCTGGCCTGGCTGCGCCGCCTCCTCGAAGCCATGACGGTGCGCCCTGCTTTCTTCGGCTGTTACGGCTGGCACGAGTGGGCGATGGTTTACCGCCAGACGCCGGACGAGATCCGGCACAACGCCTATCCCCTGCGCTTTGCGCCGGACGAACTGGCCGCGATCGTTCAAAGCAACTCGATCTGCTGCTCGCATTTCGACGCGTTTCGTTTTTTCACCGCTCCGGCGCGCCCCCTGAATCGGTTGCAGCCCAACCGCGCGGACGCCGGTGAGCTCGAACAGCGGGGCTGCCTCCACGCGAACATGGATCTGTACAAGTGGGCGTTTAAACTGGCGCCGTTTTCGCCCGCCGAATTGATCGCGGACTGCTTCGAACTCGCCCGCGACATACGGGAAATCGACATGCGGGCGAGTCCCTACGATTTGCGCGCGCTAGGCTTCGCGCCCATCGCGGTCGAGACCGCACCGGGAAGAGCGACCTACGAGCGCCATCAACGCCAGTTCACCGCCCGCGGCGAGCCGCTGCGCGCCCGACTCAGCGCGCTGTGCGTGAGGTTGCTCGGAACGTAAGCAGTTTTTCGGCGCGAGCGCTCTCGGGCGGACGGCGACACCTTGCGGCGTCACCGGCTAACGCCGGCTTGCCCGCGGCGGGTTGCCCTGTTTCGTTGCCGAATGCTTCGCCCCCGCTGTTTGGCCGGTCCCTGGCGACTGACGCTCCTGGTGGGCGTCGGCTCGTTTTGCTTCGCAACTGCTGGCGCCGCAGAAAAGGAGATGGCGGCCGAGATCGAGGCGACGGCCACGCGAAGCGTCCGGGCGCACACCACTTTCCTGGCGGACGATCTGCTCGAGGGGCGCGGCGCCAGCACGCGCGGCCACGCGATCGCGATGGCCTATGTGGCGGCGCAATTCGAGCGACTCGGCCTGGAGCCGGCGGGCGATCGCGGGTTTCAGCAACCCCTCGCACTGCGGGAGGCGCGAACCAATTTATCGGCGGGCAAACTCGTCATCAAGGATCGCGGGGGTGACGTGGCGCTGACCACGCTGACCGACACCATCGTGCGGCCAACGACGAGTCGCGCAAAAGCCGAGATCACCGCGCCCGCCGTGTTCGTGGGCTTTGGCATTCACGCGCCGGAATTTGGATACGACGATTTCGCCTACGGGGTGGAAGTGAAGGGCCGGATCGCGGTCGTGCTCGCGGGTTCGCCCGCGAAACTGCCGTCCACGGCACGGGCGCACTATTCCCGGGAACGCTCGGCCGAGTTCGCCCGCCGCGGCGCCGTGGGGCTCATTACGGTCGGCACGCCGGTCGAGGAGAAACGAGTGCCGTGGGCGCTCGCCGCCAATCGGGCGCGTTTTCCGACGATGCGCCTCGTCAACCCCGACGGCAGTCTCCTCGAGGACTTTCCCGAAATACAGGTGACCGCATCCGTGAGCCGCGCAGCGGCCACCGCGTTGTTCCAGCGCGCTTCCCGGCCGATCGCAGAAGTGTTTGCCGCTTCCGAGCGGAGCGAGCCGCAGGCATTTCCGCTGGAAATCGAAATCCAGCTCGCGGGCGCCGCCGAAGTCAGTGACGTGTCCAGCGCCAACGTGCTGGGCTGGCTGCCCGGCAGCGACCCCAGCCTCGCCGATGAACCGGTGGTGGTGACGGCGCATCTCGACCATCTCGGCATCGGTCCGGCCGTGGCGGGTGACACGATCTACAATGGCGCGCTCGATAACGCCCTCGGGTCCGCCGCAATGCTGGCGGCGGCCGAACAACTGGCCAGCGGTCCGCGGCTCCTTCGACCGGTGCTGTTTGCGGCGCTCACCGCCGAGGAGAAAGGACTGCTGGGCGCGTATCACCTCGCGGCGCATCCCCCCGCCCGGGTGAAACGCTATGCCGCCAACGTCAATCTCGACATGCCGGTGATCCTTTCCGCAGCCCGCGACGTGATTGGGATTGGCGCGGAGCATTCCTCTCTCGGCGCCGCCCTTGACGCTGCCGCCCGGCGCGTGGGATTCACTGTCAGCCCCGATCCGGCCCCGGACGAAGTCGTTTTCGTGCGCAGCGATCAGTATCCCTTTGTGCGCGCCGGGGTGCCGGCCCTGTATCTCAAAGCCGGCGTTAAAGGCCAGGATCGCAAGGCGGATCCGGTGGCGTTGGAGGCGGATTTCCGCCGCACGCACTATCACCAACCCTCGGACGATCTTTCGCGCCCCATTCATTGGGCGTCGGCCGGAGCCTACGCCCGCCTCGCCACCGATGTCGTTCGTACCATCGCCAGCGAGCCAGTCACCGCCATGTGGCTGGCGAACGATTTCTTTGGGCGTCGTTTCGGGCGCGACCGCATGAGCCCGGATCCTGCCGGGCAGCGGAAATAGCCCTGCTCCGGGGTCGCGCATTGCGTCGAAGCGCGGGGCGAACACTGTGGCGACACGCTCCCGAGCGGACTTGTGCAACTCGCGCCCACCAAACGAAAGCCCAGTTTTCCCATCGGTCAGGATCTCCGCGGCTACTTGCGGCGCTACAAGCGGGAGCGCGAGCTGCCGGTCACCTATGAGCGGCTACGCGCATTTCACGAGGTCATCCCGCTGACGGACGAGAACGGCAAGCCGACGCTCTGGGACACGGTGATCTACGATGCCAACGAGATGCCGGAATTAAACGAGGCGCTCAAGGAGGTCTACGCGTGGCTCAAGGTCGATGGCGATCTCTCGGTGGTCAGCCATCTCTACGCGGACCGCGTGGACTTCTGCACTTTTGGCAATTCGACGCCGTTCCGCATCCGAATCGTCAACGCCTACAACGACAACCAGGATTATTTCTACATCAAAAAGGCCGACGCGTCCCGGGTGTACGGCCTGGAGCTGGAGCACTTGTTATCGCCCAACCGGCTCAATTTTATCACGCACGGTACGACTCTGGTGGAAGAGCACGTGGCGGGTCTGCCCGGCGACATGTTCATCGAACATTGGCTCGGCCGGCCGGACCCAAAACCGATTCGCGTCGCCAAGGAACTCGTCAAGTTCAACGAGCGTTGCTTCATCCGCCTGCTGGGCGACATGAGGTCGTACAACTTCGTGTTCGTGATCACGCCGGACTTCGAGGAATCGCAATTGCGGATTCGCGCGATGGATTTCGACCAGCAGAGTTTCGACGGCCGCAAGAAATTTTACCTGCCGCAGTTTTTCAAGGAGAACACCCCGCTGGTGCGGTTTTGCATCAAACACCTCCGGCTCGAGACGGCGCGCCAATACGAGCGGGAAGAACAAACGCTGATCCTGCAGCGGGCCTCGCTCGCGTCGGAGCGACTGAGCCTGCTGTTGCACGACATGGCGCGCGATCCGATCGCGCCGAATGAAAATGTTCTCCTGCTCCGCGAAGCGCTGGCCGAACATTACGGGCGCAAGGAATATCTGCGCTGCGAAAGCATGGGCGCGCTCATTCGCGAAAATCTGGAATCGATTCGCCGCTACATTGGCCGACCCGCCGTGCCTGAACTCATCCCGGAGTGACGCGCAGCCCAGGTCGTCAGCGGTG
Source organism: Verrucomicrobiota bacterium (assembly GCA_041192325.1). Taxonomy (GTDB): domain Bacteria; phylum Verrucomicrobiota; class Verrucomicrobiia; order Opitutales; family Opitutaceae; genus ER46. The sequence continues at coordinate 5,499 of JBEENF010000084.1, read as the reverse complement.
CGCGTTCCACTCGGGTGAAGAATACTGATCAATCAGCCCGGAGACCTCGTCCTCGTTGAGCTCCGGCCACGGCGTCAACTCTGCCGGGGTTTCGAGCGCCGCCGCCAGTCCCGTCGTGAAGTCGGTTTGAAATTGAGCCCAATTGATCGCGGCGCCGGCCGCCGCGGGACGCCAGATCGAGCCCTGAAAAAGGAGTCCATGCTTGTTCCGTTTCTGCGCGGCGCCGGCGATCTTTTCGCCAGTGACGGCGTGGACGACATCGTAAACCTCGGCTTGTTGAAAGCATACTCCCGCCGGGCCGGGGGTCGCGGCAGCGGCTGCGTTTGCCGGCGCGAGGTCGGACTCGGAGCGCTGCTTGGTGATCGCCGCCACGCCCTGCACGCCCAGCGCCGCCGCGAGGGCTTCGTGCGCGAGCCGGTAACTCTGACTCGCGCGCAACTCCTCCAGCGGATGGCCGCGGGGAATCACGAACGCGTACGTCCAGTCTTCACGATGATCCACCAAGCCACCCCCGGTCGGCCGCCGGCAAAGATCGAAGGGTCCGTCGGCCGGCAATTGTGCGCGAATGAACTCCAGCTTCTGGCTCAGTCCGAAAGTGAACGCGGGACGACGCCAGCCATAGTGGCGAAAGCGCGGGTGCGAGCCCGCCGGGTAGCGCTGCAGCAAGAGAAAATCGAGCGCCATGTTTTCCGCAGCGCTGCCTGTGCGATCGGGCAAAAGATGGAGCACCATGCGGGAGCAGAAAACGGACGGAATGAAAAAAGCCCAAGAACAAATCGGCTTTGGCGCGCCGGGGTTTTGTTCGGCGCGATTCCGGCTCAGGCGGCCCCGAGAGCGTGATACCAGTCGCGACAGGGCGGCGGCACGCGGAGGCCGTCGAGTTGTTCCGCGATGGTTTCGGGACGTGTTTTCAGTCTCCCCGCCAGTGGAGCCAGTTCGAGGGCAAGGCAGGCCTGCCGATTTTTGGCCGCCCCAGAAACTTCCTCCCGCGCCACCGGGACGATCGGGGCCTCGCTTTCGCTCAGGCGGAAATGGGCGCGCAGGCGCAGGCCCAGATCATAGCGCGAGATCAATTCCGCTCCGGCCCAGTGGAAGACACCGCATAGGTCGGGTCGTTCGCACAATTCCAGGATCACTTCGGCGAGATTCTCCGCGGTGCACGGCTGCCGGAATTCATCCGTGAACAGCCGGGGCCGATGGCCGTCGCGCCAGTCAGCGAACAGGCGTTCGTGCAGGCTTCTCCGGCCCGCCGCGCTGTTGCCCATCAACAGCGGCGCGCGCAGCGTCACCGCCAGTTCAGGCGCCGCCGCATGTACCGCCTGCTCGCTGGCGACTTTCTGCCGGCCGTAAAGATTGATCGGATTCACCGCAGCGTCCCGCGTGTAAGGCTCCGCGCGCGCGCCGTCGAAAACCTGTTCGGATGAGATATGGGCCAGCCGGGCACCGAGATGGTGGGCCAGCCGGGCGAGGGTGGTCGGCAACGCCACGTTGAGCTGGTCGGCCAGCGCAGGATTTGCCTCGCAGGCCTCCGGGGACGACACCGCGGCGCAATTCACGATTGCGGTGGGAAACTCATCCAGCACGGCGCGCTCGACCGCAGCCTGATCGGCCAGATCGAGGCAGAGCTTTTTCGCGACGCCTTCGATTTCGCCGGAAAAACGGCCGACCACGCCCACGACCCGGCCGCCCCGTCGGGCCGCGGCGCGCGCAAACGCTGAACCGACCAAACCCGACGCGCCGGCGAGGAAGATGGTCATCCGGTAGGAAAAAGTCGCGCATCAGGCCCGGGCAGCAAGTCCGGCGAGATGTGCCAGCGTACTTGCCAGTACGACGCGGCGCCTTCGAGGGCCAGCACGGCGCATTGGGGAAAGAGGAAGCGGGGCTCGGGCGTCTGGGCCACGAGCAGGGAAGCCAGCGCGCTGAGGTGCGGCTCGTGTCCCACGAGGGCAACCGACGCAACGCCAGGGTGATCGAACCGGGGCGTGATCCGGCCGGGCGAATCCTCCGGTCGCAGTCCCGGCGTCTCAATCAGGCGCGCGGGCAATTTCACGCCCGCGGCGAGAAGCTCCGCCGTTTCCCGCGCCCGCACGAGCGTGCTGTGCCAGATTTCGGCGGGCGCAAAACCCGGCGTGGCGCGCAGGAAGCCCGCCATCGCGCGCGTCTGGGCGCGGCCTCGCTCGCTCAGGATGCGCCTGGCATCGTTCTCGTCGTCAAGGGCATGAGCATGGCGGATGAGATAGAGGAGCATGGGCAAAGGGCTTGCGCTGTCCTTGGCAACGAAGGCGTCAACGGCGTTTTTACCGTTCAGGCATCCAATAATTTTCTCGCGGCGCCCAACAATTCGCTGAGCGCGTACGGTTTGCTCAGGGAGGCTTGGCGGTCTTGCTTCAGCCAGTCGACCGACAACTTGCCGTCCAGGTTGCCGGTGCAGAGCAGTCGCAGGTCAGGCTGGCCGTCGTGCAGCTGGCGGGCAAATTTCTCGCCCTCGCCGGCCAAACTCGCAATGAGCAACTGGGTCGGACGCGTCTGTGGGGCATCGTCCCCTGGCCGTTCCGAGAAAGTCTTGAGCGCGGTCACCCGATAGCCGTCGGCCGTGAGGATCCCGGCGACCATTTTCCGCACCACGTCGTCTTTCTCCACCAGCAGCACGGATTCGCTGCCGCGCACCGACGGGAGCGGGGAGACCGTAGTCGGCGTCTCGTCCACCGGCACACTGGTGGCCGGGAGCAGCACCTCGAAGGTCGAGCCCACCAGCATCGCGCTGTTCACCGTGAGGAACCCGCCGCTCTGTTGCACCACGCCGTACACCAGCGCCAGACCCAGCCCCGTGCCCTGCGTCTTCGTGGTGAAAAAGGGTTCGAACAAGTGCTTCTGCGTCTCCGCATCCATCCCTGTGCCGTTGTCCGACACGGTCAGCGCGACGTACTTCCCCGGAGGTGTGTCCGTCATGCGCCGGTTTTTTCCGGAGGCGATCAGCCGGTTCTCCGTGGTGACCATGATGCGACCCTTCCCGCGCAAAGCATCCCGCGCGTTCAACACGAGGTTGAGCAACACCTGTTGGAATTGGGCCGGATCGGTCCGGGCATTCGCCAGGTTTTCCCCCAGTTCGTAGTCGATGCGACCGGCATCACCCACCAGGCGCCGCAGGATCTCGGCGTTGTCGCGCACCAGGTCGTTGAGATTGATGACGCGGGCGTTGAGCGGTTGCCGCCGGCTGAACGCGAGGAGCTGCTGGGTCAACGCCGCGGCCTTGCGCCCCGCTTGGTGAATCTCCGTCACTTCGTGCAACGCCTGCGGATTGGACGCCACGTGCGCGGCCAGCATCTCGCAGTAACCGTTGATCACGGACAGCAGGTTGTTGAAATCATGCGCGACTCCGCCCGCAACGCGCCCGACCGCATCGAGTCGCTGCGAGTGTACCAGCGCTTCCTGCAGCCGGCGTTTCTCGGTTTGATCGCGATACGTCGCCACCACGTGCGTGACCCGGCCGCGGGCATTCCAGATGGGATCGAAGCTCCAGGCGGCGCTGATCGTGGCGCCATCGGCCCGCACGATAAAGCCATCGCCGGTCGCGGGGCTTTCCCTGACGTTCTTGGGCAGGCTTTCCACGAGCCGGTCGATTTCAGCCCGGTCGGTATGCAGCAGACGATAGGCGCGACCAACGAGTTGCGCGGCCGTGTAGCCGGTCATCGCGCAAAAACTGTCGTTTGCAAAAATAATACGGAGCCCCGCCGCACGCGGCCGGCGTTCGGCGATGAACACCCCTTCGCTCTGCGCGCGCAAGGCCGCGGCGAGCAGCGTCGCGGGCACTCTGGAGGCAGTTTTGCTTTTTCGGCGGGCGGCGCCGGACGACTGCCTTTTGGCCTTCACGGGGCCAGGCGTTCGACGGACCAACCGTCAGTGGTCCGGCGATACCGCAACCGGTCGTGCAAACGACTGCGGCGGCCCTGCCAGAATTCCACGGTCTCGGGCGAAAGTCTCCATCCGCCCCAATGCGGCGGCAACGGAACCTCCCGGCCCTCATACTTCGCCTCCACTTCCTTAAAGGAGTTCTCCAGCACGCGGCGGCCGGCGATGACCGAGCTTTGCAGGGAAACCCACGCGCCGAGTTGGCTCGCCCGCGGCCGGGAGTGGAAATACGCTTCGCTCTCCTCGCGGGCGACGCGGGCCACCGGACCTTCCACGATGACCTGGCGCTCCAGTACGAGCCAGGGAAACACGAGGGTCGCGTGCGGGTTGTGCTCCAGCTCCCGGCCTTTGCGGCTCTCGTAATTGGAATAAAAAACGAAGCCGCGACCATCCACGTTCTTCAGCAATACCGTGCGCGCCGATGGGCGGCCATCCCGCCCCGCTGTCGCCAGCGTCATCGCGTTGGGCTCGAGCAGTTTGGCGGCTTCCGCCTCCTGGAACCATTTTTCGAACTGGCGAAAGGGATCCTTCGCAAGGTCTTTTTCGGTGAGACCCGCCAAGGAGTAATCTTTTCTCAGTTCGGCCAGTGGCACGAGAGCGAGGCTGGGCGCCCGACCGCGGGCTGTCAAAATTCATCTGGCGAAAGATCGCGAACCCGTTGCTGGGCTGGCGTTCGACCGCATTTATCGCTCCGATTGCCGCCGTGAACCCCGCTGAATTCATCGAACGTAATCCCGACGAGCTGCTGGGCCGCCTGCAACAACTGGTGGGGGTCGCGACGATCAACCCGCCGGGCGAAAAATACGCCACGATCACGGCGTGGCTGCGCGACGAGTTGGAGGCGGTCGGCCTCAAAGCCAGGCGGCATGCGATTCCCACGGCGCTCCTGGAACGCTCACTGCCGCCGGAGCAACACGCGTTTCCCCGTTTCAACGTCGTCGGCCACCTGCCAGTGCGGGGCGCGAAGAAAACGCTGCATTTCAACGCGCATTACGATGTGGTGCCAGTCTCCGGAAACTGGCGGCACGGCAGCGCATTTAGCGGCGCGATCGAGCGAGGATGGATTTACGGCCGGGGCACCGCGGACATGAAGGGCTCAATTGCCAGTCTGCTAATGGCCTTGCAGGCCCTCCGCACCACGGGCGTCCCGCCGCGCATGAACCTTGAAGTCTCGTTCACTGCGGACGAAGAAACCGATTCCGTACTGGGCACCGGCTGGCTGGTGGAACAGGGTCCGATCCGTCCCGACTACGCCGTCGTGATGGAAGGCGGCGAGGGCCACACCGTCTGTTGCGGTCACAACGGCTGCGTTTGGCTCGAAGTCACGGTGCACGGCCGCGCCGCGCATGGCTCCCAGCCCCACCTCGGCGTCAACGCGCTCGAGGGCATGTCGCGTCTGGTGCTGGCGCTCGACGACTACAAGCAGAAGCTCGCCCGGCGCACCTGGCGGACACCCGAGGGCAAGACGATGACGCCCTCCATTAACGTGGGCGGCGTGTTCGACTGCGGCAGCGGCGCCAAGATCAACACCGTCCCGGCCCTCGCGCGATTCACGATCGACCGCCGGGTGTTGCCCATCGAAACCCAAGC
>JBEENF010000083.1:0-11443 GCA_041192325.1 Verrucomicrobiota bacterium | reverse complement strand
GCCACCAGCTCTTCGCAACCGCTTGGAATCATAGATACCAACGTCAATCTCTTCGACTGGCCTTTCCGTGAGTTGAAGTACAGCGATACCAAGTCGCTGGTGGCGAAGCTGAAGAAACACCGGATCATCGAAGCTTGGGCGGGCAGTTTTGAAGCGCTCCTCCACAAGGACATGGACGGCGTCAATACCCGTCTCGCCGCCGAGTGCCGGAACCACGGCGGCGGCGTTCTCCGGGCGTTTGGCAGCGTTAATCTGGCTTGGCCCGATTGGGAGGAGGACGTACGGCGCTGCCATGAAGTCCACAAGATGCCGGGCATCCGCATCTATCCCGGATATCAACCGTTCGACCTCGATCACCCCGGGCTCCCCAATTTGCTCAAGCTAACGGAGGAACGCGGGCTCCTCCTGCAGGTGGTGTTCGGCATGGAAGATCCGCGCGTGCACCATCCGATCATCACCGTGGGACGCGCCAGCGCCGGGCCGCTGCTGAAGGCGCTGAAGACAAGGCCCAACGCCCGGGTCCAACTGTTGCATTTCTCGGGTTCCGTCCGGGGCGAAGACCTGCACGAGTTCATGACCCAGACGAAGACCATCATGGATTTTTCCCGCCTCGAGGGAAATGGCGCGGTGGGGCGCATGATCGGAGCGGTGGCCGGGGAACCGTCCACCGGCGCTCCTGCCCAAACCGCGGCCCGTGTTCCCGTGGATCGCCTTTGCTTTGGTTCGCACGCGCCGTTCTTCCCGGTCGAAACGGGCATTTTGAAACTCATCGAGTCGCCCTTAGACGCGGCGCAGTTGCAAGCCATCATGCAGGATAACGCCCGCAGGGCACTACCACGCGCTTGAAGGGCTGGATTTAGAAAAAAGCGCCGGACGAAGGCCGGGCGACTGAAGGGCCCGGGGCTTTGCGGTGGGTCACAACCCCAGCCGCGCTGGGGAAAAAAGGCGTGTCCTTTTGGGGTCCTACCCCTTAGGACGCTGCTTCCGTACTTGCTTAGCTGCAGGCATGCAAATGCGACTCTCCGGCCGGCCGCCACTCCGTCGCCCGGGTTGGTTCAAGCGGCTGCTGTTCTGCGGATTTATTTCCCTCACGGTCGCGGCGGTTCCGGCGAAGGATTCATCGCCGCCATTTCGATCGGACCGAATCCTTCTCCGGCCGGCGCGGGGCATTGATTCGAACGCCCTCCAACCCACGCACACCGCCTTGCGCACCGAGGTGACGCGCACCTTTACCTTCGGCGGCGGGGCCCAGCTCGTGAAACTGCCGCCGGGCCTCTCCGTTGCTCAGGCCATTGCCCGATTTCAACAGAGCGGCTTGGTGGACTTCGCCGAACCGGATTATTTACTGCAGGCGCTCGTGACGCCGGATGATCCGAGGTATCCGGAGCAGTGGAACCTCCACAACACGGGCTTGAGCGGCGGCGTCGCGGGAGCCGACATCATGGCCGAATCGGGTTGGGATCTGCAGCGTGATGCCAGCTCGATCATTGTTGCGGTGGTCGACAGCGGCGTGCGCGTCACCCACGAGGATCTGGCGGCAAACCTCTGGGTGAACCCCGGTGAGAGCGGACTCGACTCGCTCGGCCGCGACAAACGGACCAACGGGATCGACGATGACGGCAATGGATATGTCGACGACGTGCACGGGATCAACGTGCTCGATGGCAGCGGAAATCCGGTGGATCAATGGGGCCACGGCACCCACGTGGCCGGCATCGTCGGCGCGGCCGGCAACAATGCCCGCGGCGTATCGGGTGTCGCGTGGCGGGTAAAGATTATGGCCTGCAAGTTCATTGGCACTACGCTGGATTACAGTGTTTCCGACGCCATCACCTGCCTCGACTATGCGCGGGGCAATGGCGCCCGCATCGTGACAGCGAGCTGGGGCGGATACGCGTTTACCTCCGTTGCGCTGCAGCAGGCGATCTCTGCCCTGCGCTCAGCCGGCATCATCATGGCGGCAGCCACGGGCAACGATAACAGCAACAACGACGTTTCGCCGCTGTTTCCCGCAAGTTACGATTTGGACAATATCATCGCCGTCGCGGCCACGGACCGCACGGATGCCCGCGCGGCGTTCTCCAATTTCGGCGCGACCACCGTGGACCTCGGAGCGCCCGGGGCGTCGATCCTGTCAACGTGGTCCAACACCGACAATGACTACGTCGTGGTGAGCGGCACGTCCATGGCCGCGCCGCATGTGGCGGGCGCCTGCGCGCTGCTTTGGGCGCGATTTCCCACGGACTCTTATGCGCAAATCATCCAACGGATTTTTTCGACGGTGGATCCAGCACCTGGTCTGGCCGGCATCAGCCGGACCGGGGGCCGGTTGAATCTGGCCGCTGCCCTAGCGTCCGGCTCCCCGCCGCCTCCATCCTCGCCACCCGCCCCCACTGGCTTGGCCGCCAGCGCCACCTCGTCTTCGACGATCAATCTTACCTGGACGGACAACTCAGCCAGTGAGACCGGTTTCGAAATTCAGCGCTCGGTCGACAACGTTAATTTCGTCGGGTCGCAATCCACCGGCGCCAACACCACCTCCGCTTCGGTGACTGGCCTCACTGCGTCGACCACTTATTTTTTCCGGGTTCGCGCCCTGCAGGGCAGCGCCACTTCGACGTTTTCGAACACCGCATCGGCCACCACCGCCGCGGCGTCAGCCGTAGGGACCTGGCTCTCGCAGGATATCGGAGCGGTCGCCGCCGCGGGCAGCACCACCGAATCGGGTGGAGTCATCACCCTCGTTGGTTCGGGAGCAGACATCTGGGATAACGCGGACGAATTTCGTTTCCGTTATCAAAACTGGACCGGTGACGGTGAAATCACCGCGCGTGTGACGGGCGTCTCCAACACCGACCGCTGGGCCAAGGCGGCCGTGATGTGGCGTGAGAGCCTCAGCGCAGGATCGCGCCACGCTTTGATGTGCGTCGCAGCGGTCAACGGGACGGCGTTCCAATGGCGCTCCACGACCAATGGCGGCAGCAGCTCTGTCTCCGGCGCGGGGAAGAACACTCCGCGATGGGTTCGACTGATCCGCAGCGGCTCCACGATTACCGCTTACGAATCCGCGAATGGCACGAGTTGGGCCCAAGTGGGCGCTCCCCTCACGCTCACGATGAACGCGACCATTTACGTCGGGCTTGCCGTGACCAGTCACAATGACGGAGCTCTGTGTACGGCCACGTTCGATAATGTCACGGTCAACGGCGCCGGATCGCCCCCGCCTCCGCCGGCAATACTCCCCGCGCCCACCGGCCTCGCCGCCACCGCGACGTCGTCCTCCGCCGTCTCGCTCTCGTGGACTGACAACGCCACGACCGAAACCGGTTTCGAAATCCAACGCTCGACCGATGGGGTTTCCTTCGTCGCGTCGGGCACGGGGCCCGCTAACGCCACGAGCGCTTCAATCACTGGCTTGAATGCCGCCACAATTTATTATTTTCGCGTGCGGGCGGTTCAAGATTCCGCGTTTTCCGCTTTTTCAAATATCGCAAACGCCGCGACCCAAAGCGGCACTCCCCCGCCAACCGGCACGTGGGAATCGAGCGACATTGGCGCCGTGGCGGCCGCCGGCAGTGTGAGCGAAGCCGGCTGCGTGTTCTCGCTGACCGGCTCCGGCGCCGACATCTGGGACGGGGCGGATGAATTTCGTTACCGCTACCAAAGCTGGACCGGTGACGGCGAAATGACTGCTCGTCTCACCGCGATGACGAACACCCATGGCTGGGCCAAGGCGGGCGTGATGTTCCGGGAGACCCTGGCGGCGAATTCACGCCACGCGCTCATGTGTGTGTCCGCGACCAATGGCACGGCGTTTCAGGGGCGCGCCGTCACCGGCGGTCCCGGCTTGTCGGTGTCTGGGACGGGCGGGAGCACGCTTCCCCGGTGGGTTCGCCTTCGGCGGCAGGGAAACGCCTTCACCGGCTACGAATCGGCCAATGGCGTCACCTGGACGCAGGTGAGCACGCTGACGCTCGATTCTCCCGCCACGATTTACGTGGGACTGGCCGTGACGAGCCACAACGACGGCGTCCTGTGCACCGCCACCTTCGACAACGTCGCAAACAGCGGCGGGTCAGCGCCTCCCCCCGCGATCACGGTCACGGCGCCCGGCGGGCTTGCGGCCACCGCCATTTCTTCATCGAGAATCGATCTGTCGTGGAATGATGCCTCGAACAACGAATCCGGATTCCAAATCGAGCGCTCCACTGACGGGGTAAATTTCTCCCTCGTGTTTACGACGGCTGCAAACGCAACCACCTATTCCGATGCGGGCCTCAGCCCCGCGACGACTTACTCCTATCGCGTGCGGGCCCTCGCCGATACCGTGTACTCGGGCTACTCGAACATCGCCGCCGCCACGACTCCCGACGGACCTCCCACGGTTTCCTGGTTTCACGCGGATGTCGGCGCGGTGGGAGTGGCGGGATCCGACGACGCATCGGGCAACACGATCACCGTGCGCGGTTCAGGCAGCGACGTCTGGGAAAACAGCGACGCATTCCGTTTCGTTTATCGCGAGGTCACCGGCGATTGCACGGTGGAAACTCAAGTGTCCTCGATCACCAACACCCACGCGTGGGCCAAAGCTGGCGTCATGATTAGGGATTCCCTCGCGGCCAACGCCCGCAACGCGTTCGCGTTCATCACTCCGACCAGCGGCGTCGCAGCCCAGCTTCGTCAGCTCACCGGAGGCGCCACGATTTCGCAGTCCGGCATCTGGGGAACGGCGGCGCCCCACTGGGTGCGCCTCGTCCGCGCCGGCAGTCACATCGTCGCATATCAATCCCCCAATGGCGCCACGTGGACACAGATCGCGGCGTTCGACGTGGCGTTGAATACCAACGTCTATGTCGGGTTCGCCGTGACGTCGCACAACAACACTGCGCTCAACACCGCCGTTCTCACCGACCCGTTTATCCAGTAGGCCACGCTCGCGAAGCGCAGGCACGCCGACGCCATCCGGGCTGGCTTTTGCGGCGGAAAAACACGAGGGGATTCAACCCTCCCGAGGGTTGCCACTCTCGGGCAAAGTTAGCATCAGCAACGGCATGATCCCATGCCTGCGCGCCAGCATCCTCGTCTCGCTGTTGCTCTACGCGACAAGTGGTCGTGGCGCAGAGACGACCGCCGGACCGTTGCCGGGCACGCAGCTGCTCGAAATGCAGGGCGACCTTTCCGACGGCATGATCGCCGGCATTAATCTTTTCCTGGACGGAGAATTGGCAGCGTCACCCCGCGGTCGGGCGGCGCATTGGAATCCTGACTTTTCCTCCCCTGCAGCCTACGACAAATCAGTGCAGGCGAATCGTGAGCGATTTGCCCGCATGCTCGGCGTGGTCGATCCTCGGGTTCCCCACGTCGCATTGGAGTATGTGTCATCGCCTTCGATGCCGGCGAAAGTGGCTGAAACGGACACATTCACCGCGTGGGCCGTGAAGTGGCCGGTTCTGGACGGCATCGAGGGCGAAGGCCTCTTATTGGAGCCGAAACGCCCGCTCATCGCGCGCATCATTGCGATCCCTGATGCAGATCAGACTCCGGAGGAGATTACAGGGCTCGCGGCCGGGTCGTCACCCCAGACTGCCTTCGCGCGACGTCTGGCTGAGAACGGTTGCCGGGTCTTGATTCCGACGCTGGCCAACCGGGCGGATGATTTCTCGGGCAGCCCGCGGCTCCAGCGGTTCACGAATCAGCCCCACCGCGAATGGATTTATCGCCAAGCCTTCGTGATGGGCCGCCACGTGATCGGGTACGAGGTGCAGAAGGTGCTGGCGGCCGTCGATTGGTTTGCCCGGGAAGATCAGGCGCAACGCCTCCCGCTGGGCGTCGTCGGCTGGGGCGAAGGTGGTTTGACTGCGTTTCACAGCGCTGCGGTTGACCGCCGGATCGACGGGACATTGGTGAGTGGATACTTCAGCGCACGGGAGCGCGTGTGCGATGAACCGATTTACCGGAATTTATTCGGACAGCTGAACGAGTTCGGCGACGCGGAAATCGCCCAACTGATCGTGCCGCGCCAGCTCCTGATCGAGGCCGCCATCGCGCCCCTCGTGTAGGGGCCGCCGCATCCGCAGCGAAAACTCGCGGCGCCGGGACGCATCATCACGCCGGCGCTGGCGGACGTGCGGAGTGAATTTGAGCGCGCAAAACGTCTGGCGGGCAAGTTCGCGAAAATCGTCGAGCTTATCGAGCGAGGCAGTGAGGCGATGCCCCCTCTCGGCGACGCAACTCTGCAGAAATTTCTGAGTGGGCTCACGAAACGCGAGACAACGCTGGCGCGCTCCGGCGCAAATCCAACGGATACCCGAGTGGGTTTCGATCCGAAGGACCGTCAACGGCGTTTGGTCGAACAGATGGTGCGCTTTACGCAGCGGCTGCTGCAGTTTTCCACCGAAGAACGGGACGCATTCTTCTGGAAGAAAAGCGCGCCAACCGGACCCGCCGCCTGGCGCGAGGAGATGCGTCCCGTCCGTGAGCGTTTGCGGCACGACTTCGTCGGCCACTTTGCGACGGAGACAACCGCCTTGAATCCGCGCGCCCGGCAGACTCATGATGAACCCTCGTGGCGCGGCTATGAAGTCGTGCTGGATGTTTTGCCCGAAGTTTATGCATGGGGCTATCTGCTCGTGCCGAAAGACATCAAGCCGGGCGAAAAGAGGCCGGTGGTTGTCGCGCAGCACGGGTTGATGGGAGTGCCCGCCGACTTGCTGAACGACGACCGCGCCTCGAAAACCTACGCGACGTACAAGGCGTTTGCGCGGCGACTGGTCGAACGCGGATTCATTGTCTTCGCGCCGCACATCGGCACCCGCGGCGGCGACCGATCAAAGATGATTCAGCGCAAGGCGAACCCCATCGGCCGCACGCTCTATTCAATTATTGTGGCGCAGCACGAGCGGGTCCTCGACTGGCTGAGCACGCAGCCGAACGTGGATCCGGATCGGATGGGATTTTACGGGCTCTCTTATAGCGGAAAAACGGCGATGCGCGTGGGTTCCTTAATCGAGCGCTACAAGGTCGTGATCTGCTCTGGCGATTTCAACGAAATGGCCTGGAAAAACGCCACCATCGACTGGTACCGCAGCTTCATGTACACCGGCGATTATGAGATGCCGGAATTCAGGCAGGGCATCACTTTCGGCTATGCCGAAATGGCGGCGCTGATTTGTCCCCGACCCTTCATGGTGGAACGCGGACACAACGACATGGTCGGGTGGGATGAGTGGGTCGCCTTTGAATACGCCAAAGTCGCCCGGCTGTACCACAAACTGGGCATCCCGGCCGCGACGGAAATCGAGTATTTCGACGGTCCGCACACGATCCACGAAGTGGGCGGATATCGGTTTCTGCACCGGGAACTGGAGTGGCCGGAGCCGCGTAACCGCTGAGCGCCCCGCTCCCCGCCCGCAGGTGCGCGGGAACTCCGGACAACAAGATCCGCTCGTTCAATTCGGAAACCGGCGCGAAACTTCTGCGTCCAATTACCTTTCGGTAGTTCGATCGACCCTCGCGCAGCGCTCTCGGCATTTCGCTTGCCGAGGCTCGGCGGTTTCAGCGATTTTCTCGTGCCGCCTGTTGCAAGGCGTCCGCTGGCAACCAGCCGTTAACTCCGCCCTTCCCACGTTTCGCCGTCACCCTAGGAATCCGCTTTGACCTCGAAGGAAAACTCCCCCCTCTCCCGCTTTCTGGGCAAATGGGCGAAAATTGAAGCGGGTGAAGCGCCGGGCGTGACCGCCGCGTTTCTCCTGTATTTTTGCGTTTTCGCCGGCTACTTCGCAGTCCGACCCGTGCGGGAAACGGTGGGCACGATCCTCGGTTCCGCCCGCGTCAGCGATCTCTTCGTCGCGACTTGGATCGCGTCCATCGCGATCGTGCCGGCCTACGGCGCGCTCTGCAGCCGTTTCCGGCGCCAGACTTTTCTGCCGTGGATCTATGGTTTCATCGCCCTCTCGCTGGGCCTTTGCGGGATGGTGTTTTTCCGCGGCGAAAACAACGCCGCGATGGGGGCGTTCTTCTACGTGCTCATCAGCGTCCTCAACCTTTTCATCGTATCTGTTTTCTGGAGCTTTCTACTGGAAATGTTCGATTCAGGCCAGGCCAAGCGGCTGTTCGGGGTGATTGCCGCGGGCGGAACCGCCGGGGCGCTCACCGGGCCCGTGATCACCGGGCTCGTGGTGGGCCGCATCGGAAACTCCGGCGTGCTCATGTTTGGCGCGGGCATGTTTGTCATCGCGATTCTCTGCCAGCGAGTGCTGCTCCGCATCTGGGTGGGCGGCACCGACCGCGCTCCCGAAAAACCCAAGCTCGACCGTCCAATCGGCGGCAACCCGTTTGCGGGCTTCTGGCTGGTCTTAAAGTCCCCTTACCTCCTCGGCATTTCGCTCTTCGTGGTGCTGCTGGCGGCGGCCAATACATTTCTTTACTTCGAGCAGTTGCAGCTCGTGCGGGAAACATTCAAGGACACCGCGCAACGCACCCGGGTCTTCAGCCAACTCGACGCCACGGTGCAAGGCCTGACCATCCTGTGCCAAATTTTCCTGACGGGCCGGCTCGCCTCGAAATGGGGCGTCGGCGTCCTCCTCACCGCCGTGCCGCTCGCCATGGTCGTGGGCTTCATCGCCCTTGCGAGCGTGCACACGTTCGCGGTGCTCGCGGTGGTGATCGTGGCCCGGCGCGTGGGAGAATACGCCTTTGTCCGGCCCGGCCGGGAAATGCTGTTCAGCGAGCTCGACAACGAAACCAAGTACAAAGCAAAGAACCTGATTGATGTTCCCGTCTACCGTGGCGGCGACGCGCTCGTCGCGAAAGTTACCACCGCCGTCAAGGAAGCGGGCTGGTCTGCCGCGCTGCTCGGCGCGGCGTTTGCTGCTGCCTGGGCCGGCATGGGCTGGTGGCTGGCCCGCCGACAGGAACACGTGCCCAAACCCGTTCTCGAAAACACTCCCGCCCCCCTGCCCCGCTAACAACTTTCCGCCGCTGCCTTTTGCCACTCCGCCTCATTATTCCTCTTATGAAAAACGTTACCCGTCTCCTGGCGCTTGCCGCCCTTTTGCTGGTCAATTCCGGTACCGCTCCCCGGCTGCTGTCGGCCCAAACGGCCCCCGCCCCAAAAGCCCCATCCCAAAAAGGTGCCGCGCAGGAATCCGCCGAAGAGATCGGCTCCTTGCGCAACGCGAAGGTGGCCATCCCGATGACAAGGGGAAAAACCGAGCTCACCTATTTCGCCGGCTCCCTCACCGATGCGCAGCGCGCCGAACTGGCCAAGCTCGCGCCGAATGTGAAAATCGTTAATGGCCTGACTCCGGCGGCCGCGCTCGCCCGCGCCGGTGAAGCGCAGGGTATCGACTCCCGTTTCGCCACCGCTGATTTTATTAAAGGCGCACCCAAGCTCGCCTGGATTCAGGCAATGATGGCCGGCGTCGATCGTTTGGTGGCCATCGAGCCGCTGGCCAAGAACGACGCGATCGTATTGACCAATTTCCGTGGGGTGCATGGTCCGGCCATCGCCGACCACGCCATGGCCATGCTGCTCTCGCTCACCCGAGACCTGCGCTTCTACGCCGGTCACCAGACCCAGAAGAAATGGGCCAAGAGCGAATCCGCCACCCGTCGTCCCGTGGCGCTCGACGGACTGACCATGCTTGTGGTCGGCCTCGGCGGCATCGGTTCGGAGGTGGCCCAACGCGCCAACGGTTTCGGCATGCGCGTGATAGGCACCCGTCGCAGCAACACGCCATCCCCCGCCTACATTCAAAAAGTCGGTCTCTCCAACGACCTTATGTCCATGCTGCCGGAAGCGGATGTCGTGGCGATCTGCGTTCCGCTCACGCCAGAGACGCAAGGCATGATTAATCAGGCTGCGTTTGCCACCATGAAGAAGGGCGCCTACCTGATCAACGTCGCGCGCGGTCCCATTGTCGACAGTGCAGCCCTCGTGGAAGCCCTCAAAAGCGGCCACCTCGCCGGGGCCTGTCTCGATGTGACCGATCCCGAACCGCTCCCCGCCAGCAGCCCTCTCTGGGAGATGCCGAATGTCGTGATCACGCCGCACGTAGCCCCCAACGCGGAAGTCACCGAGCAACGCAGCTGGACGCTCCTCCGCGAGAACATCCGCCGCTTTGGCGCCGGCGAACCCTTGCTGAACGTCGTCGACAAAGTCGCCGGGTATTAAGAAGCGCGAATCGTCCTTTTAAATGACGGTGGGGAAGAACTAAAACGGCCGGGATAAATTCGGACTAACCCCCGGGCCGCGCGCGCTTCCTCCGAGTTTGTATCCATTTTACATTACTTGGTTTCTGTCGTCGAAGTCCGGTTTGCCATCCGGCCCGAGGTGATGCACCGATACTCAAACAATTCGCGCGGCGCTGAGATTCGGCCGGCGTAGCGATGTCTAATCCCCAGGACTCTCTGCATGCATGCTTGCCGACATCGTGTTCTTCTGGCGGCAGTAGCCTTGGGTTTTTCGGCGGGCTGCGTCATGCCGGACTCGCGCGCTCGCCGGAATCCTGAGCTCTTCGCCCGACTTACGCCCGAACAGCAAGCGATGGTTCGCCGGGGCAACGTTGCCGTCGGGTTCTCACCCGAAATGGTTCGCCTGGCGCTGGGACAACCGGATCGCATTCAAGAGCGAACCGACGTGCGCAATCGCGAAGTCTGGAACTACAATAGCAATGTCGGCCTCTGGCGGGACCGGACGCTCGTGATTTTTCAGGACGGCGCCGTGACCGCACTTCAAAGCGAGTCAAAGCCCAGCGACTAATTTTCGCGCCGTCCGCCCGCGTCTGCTGGGGCCTCTAAGTTCGTCCTACGGGGTGCAGCCGTGAAGGTCCGGCTCGCTCTTGCCTGATTACTTTGCGATCGAAGTGACCCTTGCCACCGCCGTGTGGTGGATGGCGCCCAAGTCCAGCGACAGCGAGACTGGCGTCTGCGCCGACGCGGATCCGCCCGACGCTGTGGCCAGCCAATCGGCGCCGTTCGCCACCATCTCGAAGTGAATTATACCGCCACGCACCACCCCGAACTCGTTGGCGTTGGTCACGCGGAAAACCGCGCCGCTCTCCCGGGCCACATTGCCCTGAGTGAGTTTAAACACGGCCACCTTCTGGCCCAATTGCACGCGCACCGGCTGACTGAAAACAGCAAAGCCATCGTACGTCGTGACGTCGCCTTCAATCACGAGTTCCGAGGCGCCAGCTGGACCTGAACCCTTCCCGACCAGTTCGGCTCGCCCGATGCGCATCGATTGGGCCGCGTGCAGCAGTCCGAGAAAGGCCGCGTCCGGCGTGCGACTGGCGCCCACCGCGTGCCGTGGGTGGACCGTGAGCCGCGCAAACATCCCCTCACGCATGTGCTCGGCCACATGACAGTGAAACAGCCAGTCACCCGGATTATCGGCGAGCAGGTCGGCCACTTTCATCGTCGCCGGCAACAGGTCCACCAC
>JBEENF010000082.1:0-11465 GCA_041192325.1 Verrucomicrobiota bacterium | reverse complement strand
GGACGGAGTGGACAACGCAAAAGTAGACGCCGAATGCCGCCAGTGGGGGCCACAGCCAAAAAAGAAGGGCGAGGAAAGTCATCTCCCAAGCCGCCAGAAAATGCGCGCGCCTGGCGGAGGACGAGAGCGAGCGGCCCGCCGCAGATCGGATGCGAAGGCCTACCATCAACGCGGCTACGACCAACCAGAATGGGCAAACGAAACGTTCAAAAAAGTGCGTCATGGTTGCCACGTGCGCGCCACCGGCCGGCCCGCAAAGCTGGATAAACAGAGCGAGCGTTTCGTCAGGATAAAATGTTATCGGTCCGGCGATGGCCATGCCACCGCGGACAAAACATTCTCCAACACGTCGCCATCCCGCCAAGTTTTCCGTGTCGCCCAACCCAAAGTGAATCCACGCAACGACCAAAAACAGGAACAGCGCCATCGTGGGGAAATAGTCGAAGCCGGCGACCACCAGTCCGGCCAGAGCGACATAGAGGATAAGGGAGAACGAAAGTGCCAGCGGCCCGATCCCGGCACCGCGCAAAAGGGTGATATCCAGCGCGCCGTGCGGGAGCCCGGTAAGCACCACCAAAGCCGCAAGGACGAACAACTGCGGGCCCAGCTCCACGCCGCCCAGCCAAGGCGCGAAAACCGGCAAAACCCCCAGGAGGATTGCGACGCACAGATTGTGCTTTTGGGCAAACTCCGGCCCCCAAGATGCGGCAGTGGGAGGCGTGGTGTTCATGAGCGGACCGGCTTTGCGGGTGAGCGCATGGACGCCGCAGCAACCAGGAAAGGTCCAAGCGGAAGCGCTTTCATCACCGCCAGGCAATCAAGCCAAGTGGGACAGGATTCCATAAAGATCGCTTCCGGCCCGAGGGCGTGCCAGCCGCTCCACAGGCTGGCCGGCGTGCGACGGGGGCCGATCCACCGCAGCCGCCGGCAATGCCGGTCGATCTGACAAATCAGGGTTAGAAAGTCAGCGCCCCGCTTGCCCTTGCCCTAATGGATCTCGTCCACGCCGATCGACTCGACCCCTGCAAGTTTGCGGTCGGCCAGCCCTCATTCCACGAACCACTCGACCCGACCGATAAACCGTTTTTCAACCGGTGCCGAAGACGCGCGAGGTATCCCGCCAGGACAAGCGGCGGGCCCAGCGGGCGAGGAAGCCCATCGCGACGGTCGTGATCTGCTGCTTGCCCGCATTCCACGGGAGATGTTCGACCACGACGCCATGCCCCCGACACCGCACACGCCGCGGCGCGCAGACATACTCGGTGGCGAGGCCCCACAGCGGCACGAACATCCCGCGGCGTTCCCCCAGCCGGTCATAGCCAGGGCAGAGCGCCAAACAGTGGCATCAGCGCGGCCGGCTTTGCGTGTGCGGCTCGACGTGCACCTCGATTTTCTCCCACCCTTGACGGCGGACCGCTCACCACCCTGCGGACGGCGGCGGAAGTCTTTGTTGCCGTCGCGGCTCCGCCGTCTTCCGCGGGTATCGACGCCGCCCGGTGTCACCGCTGCCCTCGCTGGGGCGGTCACAGCAACGGCCGGGGTCGGCGCCCGCCGCGTCAGACCCTGAGGGGACCGGGCGGATTCTGTTCGCCGTTTTCCTCTCAGTCCCGCGTGGCGTCGCGTTTGATTTGTCCCGTCTTCTTCTGGGTCTTGCCCGCCGCGCGATCAACGGCGCCTTCAGCCTTCATCCCGACATCGCCCGTGGCTTTGCCCACTGATTTCTTGGCCGAGCCTTTTGCTTCCTTCAGACTACCTTCCACTTGGTCTCGCATTCCCGATTTCATGTCGCTCCTTTTTTTTAAGTAACCATTCCCGTCCGCCCGGACGCAATGCGGCCTGAAGTGGTGAGGACGGGGTGCGCCTCGGACGGACCGAGTACACTGATTCGCGTTCCCGCATCGAAACACGATTTCTGCGCCCGGCCGGGAGCTCCCAACGGCCGCTCGCCCAGGGTTCACCCGCCACTGCGGCCTCTGTATCAGCGGGAGGCGCACCGGCGGAGCGCCTCCTGCCCACCCGTGTGACCCCTTGCGCTGAATAGGGGACTCCGGCCGCGCCGTCTACCGGGGCTCCGCCAGCAGATCGAAACTCTTCAGCCAGTTGAGGCAGAGTTGTGCCCAACTTGAAGGCAACCGGTCATTCACGCGGACCCCGAAATCATGATCGCCCGTCGCGTAAATATGCAATTCCGCGGGGATGCCGGCCCGTTTCAAAGCAAGGTACATTACCACGCTGTTTTCCGGCTCGCTGATTTTATCGTCCGAGGAATGAGCGAGCAGCATCGGAGGCGTATCCAACGGAATCTTCAAACCCGGCCAGACTTCATCTTTGTCTTTCGCCTTCAGAAACCCCGAGTAGCACAGCACCGCAAAATCAGGGCGACAGCTCACGTCGTCGGCCGCGTCCACGGCGGTATACGTACGCTGCTCGAAGCGGGTAGCGGTGGCGAACGCCAGATGCCCGCCGGCGGAAAATCCCACCAGGCCAATGCGCTTCGGATTAATTCCCCACTCGGCTGCCCGGTGGCGCACCACGCTGACCGCCCGTTGGGCGTCGAGCAGCGGCCCGAGGGGTGGTTCACCCTTCACGTCACCCGCGCGGCGCGGCACGCGATACTTGAGGATGATCCCCGTGATGCCGACGGAGTTCAACCACGCCGCCACCTCCTCCCCTTCCAATTCCCAAAACAAATCGTGATACCCGCCGCCCGGGCAAATGATGATGGCCGTACCGGTGTTTTTTTCCGCCGGTGGCCGGAAAATCGCCAGCGCCGGTTTCGTCACGTTGGTAATGAGTGAAGTCGGACCGACGATGCTCGATTGATAGATCCGCGTGTTTTCCGCGCCGTTCACGCCGGCGTCGCCGGGCGTGGCGCCGGGCCAGAGCGGGACGACCAGGGTCGGTGTTGCCGCGCGAAGCGGACCGACGCCGAGGACGAGAAGACAGAGGAAAAGCGTGAATTGGATCATCGGGGTGAGGCCCGCAGACTTTCGTTCGTCGGCCAAAAATGCAACACGCCGCCGGAGTGAGCCGGCGGCGTGAGGTTTGGCGTGCGGCTCGCTTTAACGAACCGCTGATCCAGCCACCCGTTAGAACGTGGTCGAGATCGACAACAACGCCCGACGGGGGAAGCCGCGCACTTGCGGCGCGGGACTGTAGTCAGCGTTGGTCAAATTCTCGCCGTTCAGCGTCACGCTGACCTTCGATTTCTGGAGATTGAAGTCATAGCCAATCACCGAATTCCAAAGCCGGTAAGGCGCGGCATACAAATCCCGGTTTTGCGCGGCCATGGGCTGCCGGCCGTTGTAGTTCACCCCGGCGCCGACCCACAGGCCCTTCAGCGGACTTTGGGTGAAGTTATACCGGGCCCAGACGTTGCCGAGCACGCGAATGTGCATCACCGGAGGCTGGTTGAGATAATAGCCGTAGCCGGCGGGCTCCCGGGAGTTATACGCGTTGATGATCGAGCCGCTGAGGAACAACTGCAGGTTGTTGATCACCGAAATGTTGGTCTCGAGCTCCAGGCCTTCGCTCTTGCTGGAGGCCAGGCTCAGACCGTTGATGATCTGCGTCACGGTTTGGACCACGTTCTCCTGCTTGATCTTGAAGGCGGAGAACGTCGACGAAACCCGGCCGTCCAGGAAGTTGGTCTTTACGCCGACTTCGTAACCCTTGCTGGTGGTCGGTTCCGCCTGCGTGGTGGGCACGCTGGTCAAGGCGCCGTTGACCGTTTGAATGGTCTGCAGGAAGGGCGTGCTCGGCAGCACATACGAGGTGCTGTAGGAGGCATAAAGCATCAACGACGGCAGAAGCTTGTAGCCCACTCCCACTTGAGGAGAAGTGTAGTCGGTCTTGAATCCCCGGCCCACGGGATTGGCGCCGGCCGCCGCAATGTAATTCGTCGTCTGCGACTGCGAGCGATTGTAGCGCGCGCCGCCGGTGACGAGGAAGCGCTCATCGAAGAAGCGCGCGTTGACGATACCGTACGCCGCCTGATTGCTCGTCCAGGCGTGGTTGCTGGTGGCGAGGCGCGTGAGCGCCGCGCTCTGGAAGGCCGAGCTGCTGCGGTTAATGTAGAAGGTGGGGCTCGTGGGATTGAGATCCCACGTGCGGAAATTCGGGGACGCCGCGTTCCCGGAATTCTGCACGACCCACGTCTGCGAGCCGCTTTCGTCGTAGAACAAACCGACGAGCGGGCGCACAATCACGCCCGCGAGCTTCACGTTGCCGACCACTTCCCACTGCAGGCTGCGGGTATTGTTCTTCTGCCATGCGTCGAGTGGACCGTGCGATTGGACGGCGGGCGAAGGCGTGCCGTTCTGGCTCTGCGTCACCGATTTCGGATCAGACAGCAACTGACGGGCAAAGGCCAGGCCGGCGTCAATTTGCTGCTGCGTCGTGAGCGCCGCCCAGCCCGGAGCCACGCTCCACGCGCCATTGGCAAAGACCAAAGAATTGGGCGGCGGAATGATCACGGAGGTGCCGCCGGTGAGGATCTCCTCCACGAAGGCGCGGTTATAATTGAAGTTGAACCGGGATTTCCAGTTATCGCTCAGCGTGGCGTGGAGTTCCGCGCTGAACGTCTTCAGGTCGATGTAGCGACGGTCGGTGTCGGCCAGCGTGCTCGCCGTACTCGCGAAGAAGGGATAGTAGCCCAATGCGCCCGGGTCGGCTCCGTTGGAGCCAAAGCCGGGTTCCTGAAACAACCGTCCCTGCAGCAGCGACGCGGCGCCGGGATAGCCCGGATTGTTCAAAGCGCCCACGATGCTCGCCGGGGTGCCAATCTGCATCTGGGGACGCGGAAAAGCGGGGGGCGACTCATCGCGCTGAAACCATTGAAAATTCACGCGGGCGGAGAGCCGGGGCGAGAGTTTCCAGGTGACCGTCGGGTTGATGATCGTGGTCCGGGTGTCCTGTCCGTCCACGAGCTGGTAGCCTTGTTCGTAGGCGGCGTTGAAGCGCATGAGCACGGTATCGGCGACCAGCGGCCGGTTGATATCGAGCGTCGCGCGATGGAAATTCAAGCTGCCGGCGCGGAGGCCGATGGTCGTGAAGGGCTTCGCCTGCGCGTGCTTCGTGATGTAGTTGACCGTGCCCCCGGGGGAGATGGCCCCGAAGAGCAGCGAGGCGGGCCCCTTGACGACCTCGACGCGCTCGATGCTGGCGGTATCCACGTAGATATTACCACGGGTGGACTCGTAGAATCCATCGTGCTGCGGGTACTGCTTGAAGCCGCGAATGCTGAAATTCGCGTTGCCGGCCAGATACTCGGAGGAACCGCTGTTGACGCCGGCGGAGTAGCGCACGACGTCGAAGAGTTCACGCGCCCCGATGTCCGCGATGAACTGCTCGGTGAAGGCGCTGATGGAAAACGGCAATTCCGCGATGGAAGTCTCGATCCGCGTGGCCGAGATGGAATTGGCCGCGCGATAACCGCGGTCGGCGGTGGTGTTGACGGTAAATTCCGGCAGCATCAAAGGCTTTTCGGAAGCAGCGACTGTCACCGACCTGGAACCCGCGGGAGCGGTTTGGGCGTGGGCTGGCGCGAGGGCGAGGGCGATCCAGCCCGCCATCAGCGCGATATGTTTTGTTGGTTTCATGGTGTTTGATGTTGGTTTAACGACAAAGTTGCGTCGGGAGGAGACCCGAGCAGGTGTTACCGGCGCGAAAGGCGCGAAGGTGAAGCCGCGGACCGCGGCTTGCACGCTTGGAGGGCCAGGTTGAACAGGAGGTGATGGATTGCGTCCAGCGCAGATCGGCGGCGTTTACGTTTTAAACAGTTAATTATCACCGCCAGCAGCGGCAGCGTAAGTGTGAGCCACTCCACGCCGGACTGTTCCGAGGATTCCTGCAACGAGCGGGACTCCTCTCCGGGCGGGATGTCGCGCGCCCTGCGTCCTCGCTCCCCGGCGGACTCGGGTATCGACGAAGCCATGACGCGCGCAAGGAGACCCCGGTCGGGGCGATTGCCTTCGGGCGGCGCCCGGGAGAAGCGAAAAAACGTGGGCGGTCATGGAATCAACATCGGTTGCGCGGCGCCCGTTTAGCCGGGCGAACAAGAACTTTATCGCCTTCGGGCGGAGCGTCGCCACCGGGTGTGCGCCCTACCGGGTTTTCCCCGGTCGGCCCTTTCCGGCGGCAGCGGGCCAGGACATTTTCCCGGAACTCTCCGCAAGCATCCTGACCGGGAGGCGTTCGCTCCACGCGAGGGAAACGCGCTGCGGCAGGCGCGGGCGCGGGCTGCATTTCCCCCGGGCGACTTGGCTTTTCCGCCTTTCTGGCCAAGATCCGCGAGCAATCCCACAAAGGATGCGGAGCGTCCCTCCCCCTCTCCCTCTAGAGTGCAGGGCACCGCGCCGCGCGTTGCGGCCCACTCCAACCCCTTGGTTAATGAAAGACTACGACTCTTCTGACCTGAGAAACTTCGCCGTACTTGGCCATGCGTCGGCCGGCAAAACGCTCTTGACCGAGGCCATGCTGCTGTGCTCCGGCCGGATCGGACGCATGGGAAACATCGCGGGCGGCACGACCGTTTCAGACTACCACGCGAGCGAAAAACAGCACCAGATATCAGTGCATGCCTCGCTCCTCCACACGGAATGGATGGGACGCAAGTTCAACATCCTTGATTGCCCCGGCTACGCCGACTTCATCAGCGAAGGATTGGGCGCCCTCCGCGTGGGCGATTTTGCGCTGATTGTCATCAACGCGGCGCATGGGCTGGGGGTCGGGACCGACGCCGCGTGGGATTACGCCACCCGGTTCGGGCTGCCAAAAATCCTCGTCGTCAACGGTCTCGACAAAGCCAATACGCGGTTCGAGGCGATCGTCGAGGACGCGCGCGCGCATTTCGGGCCCAACGTTTTCCCCCTCGCGCACCCGCTGGATGGCGGCCCGGGTTTCAGTCAAGTGCTCGACGTGATGCGCAACGAGGTCGTCGCCTACAAACCCGGTGGCAGCGGCAAATACACGGAGACCCCCGCCGGCGCCCTCGCCGGCCGCGTCGAACAATTCCACCGGCAGCTCATCGAGTACGTGGCGGAATCCGATGACACCCTGATGGAGCGGTTTTTTGAAAAGGGCGTCCTGGCCGAGGAGGAATTTCGCGCCGGCCTCCACCGCGCCGTGCAGAACCAGGTCTTCATTCCGCTCTTCGCCGTCTCCGCGGAACGAAATGTCGGCGTGGCGCGGCTGATGGATTTCATCGCGAAGTACGGCTCCTCCCCGCTCGACCGCGCGGAAGTGCCCGCGCGGGATGCCAGCGGACTCCCCGGCTCCGTCTCGCTGGCGCAACCGGAGCCGGTGGTCTATGTCTTCAAGACGATGAACGAGCCGGGCGTCGGCGAGTTGTCGTTGTTCCGCGTTTATTCGGGCACGGTGCACAGCGGCGACGAACTGCGCCATGCGACGCGGGGCAGCCCGGAACGGTTGGGGCAACTCTATGTGCTCAACGGCCACGAGCGCACTCCAGTTCCTCTCCTGCGAGCGGGCGATCTGGGCGCCGTCGTCAAGCTGCGCGACACCCATACGGGCGACACATTGTGCAGCCCGCGTTTCACCGTGGTGCTGCCCAAAGTCGAATACCCCGCGCCGAATATTCACGCCGCCCTGCGACTGCGCTCGAAAGGCGACGAGGACAAGCTGGCGATTGGCCTCGCGACGCTGCACCAGGAGGATCCCACCTTCTTCTACCGCGTCGATGACGAGATTCATCAGACGATCGTCTCCGGTCAGGGTGAGATCCACCTGCAGGTCATCGTGGAACGGCTCGCCCGCCGCTTCGGCGTGCAGGTCGAGTTGCAGGAACCGAACATCCCCTACCGGGAAACGATCCGCCGGACCGGCGAGGCCCGGTACCGGCACAAGAAGCAGACCGGCGGGGCGGGACAATTCGCCGAGGTCTGGCTGCGGGTCGAGCCGGGGCCGCGCGACAGCGGCGTGCAGTTCACCGAGACGCTCGTCGGCACCAACGTCGACCGCATCTTCGTGCCGTCCGTGGAAAAGGGCGTCCAGACCGCGTGCAAGGAAGGCATCATGGCGCATTTTCGCGTCACCGATGTGAGGGCGGAATTTTACGACGGGAAAATGCACCCGGTCGATTCCAAGGACATCGCCTTCCAGGTCGCGGGCTATCACGCGTTCAAGGAGGCGTTCCAAGGAGCGAACCCCTGCCTGCTCGAGCCCATTCACACCGTGAAGGTCACGGCGCCGGAGGAATTCGTCGGCACCATCATGGGCGATCTTTCGGCCCGCCGGGGGCACATCCTCGGCGTGGAGGCGGACGGTCATTTTCAAATCATTCGCGCCCAGGCGCCGCAGAAGGAATTGTATCACTACAGTTCCAACGTGCGCGCCCTGACGAGCGGCCGGGGACGACACGAGGAAAGCTTCAGCCACTACGCCGAACTTCCGGCCGACCACGCCCAACGACTGATCAGCGAGCTGCAGCTCAAACGCAACGGCGAGAGCGACAAGCCGGCCGCTCATTAACCGGCGCGCGCGACAGCTTGGTGGCGTAACGCCCACGCAAAAAACCCCGCGAACCAAAAGCTCGCGGGGTTCGCCAGCGCGATGGGCAACGGCCCATGGCGCCAGAGGCTAGAAATTGAATCCCAGCCCCACCGACCAGTTGAACTGGCCGCTGCGGAAACGGTCGTCGACGTCGCGGGCATGGCGGAAGAACCAGCCGTAATCGGCCATGGCATAGACGAAGGTCTTGGCTTGCACATACATCTTCACGCCCCCTTCCAGCCCCGCGGCCCAAGTGTCGCGCACCGCATCCCCGTAGACGCCACCGACATTCGCGCCGATGAACGGCCGGAAAGCAGCCCGGCTCGGCAGATGAAAATCGAAGGCCAGCCGAGTGGACCCGTTCCACGCCTGGCTCGAACCAGGACTGTTCGGATTTGAGTAGTTGATCGACTGCCGCAGCGCCCAAGCGCTCGTCTCGCTCACATATTGGCCAAAAGAAAAATTGGCTCCGCCAAAGGAATTATTGAGATCGGAATTGGCGGCGCCAGACCCGCCGAGCGTGAATTCCCGCGTGCCGACCGTTGGCAGAGTCCAACTCCCGTTGTTTTGAGCCCAAGCCCCCGGGGCGCCAGCGGCAAGGAGCAAAGCGAGAAGTGATTTCGAAATGAGTTTCATGGGTGTTTCCTGGTTGGATTCTTGTTTCCGTAGTTCCAGACACGTTTTTTGATCACCGGGGTGGTCGCAAACGGCGGCGACGCTTCCGGCCCCCGTTTCTGGCATCCGCCTTTTCAGGTGGAAAACCCGCGTCGCCTCCCCTCTGCCGGCGCCTGCGTTTCTCCCAAGCAATCACCCCGTCCAGGGGTGGGGCGAGGTCCCATTGGCTATCTTGAGGCGGGCGGCCGACTTGCTAAAATGCCGGGCGATTTGGCGCTCGTCCTGGCGGCCACCTGAGTTCGAAAAAAGGCCCAACGCGCCTGGTCGGCAGAGGCTGAGTCGGGACCAGGGTCGGTCGCAGCGGCGTCGCGTGATCGCCGCGATAATTTCCGTGGACAACCCGGGGCTGTCCGTCTCTTTTCGGTTCATGGCCGCGCCGGAACAGAAACTCACCTCACCCGTTAGCCTTGCTGTGGACGCCGTCCTCGTCGTCGGCTTCTTTGTCTTGATGTACACGCTCGTGTCGCCCCACGTGCCGACCAACGATCGCACGATGACCTTGATTTGGGGCGGCCTGTGCGCGTCGTGCATGACCGGCGTGTTCTGGCTCGCGCTGCAGATGTTTCGCGTCGTGCTGCGGGCCCAGCGGCGCGCCAACACGGGCAAGTAAGGCGCGAAGCCGCTCCGCGGCGCGTCAGGTGATTTCTTTCCGCCCACGTAACAGAACCGTTAGCAACTCTGAGTTGCCAGACGGATTTCTTTAATTACGGTTCGGCCGTTCCCATGAAAGCCGCGACCTCATTGGAAATCCCCCTTCACCGGCCGGCGCATGTTCGCGCCCTGCGCGCTGGTCTGTTGCTGGCAGCCTCCGCTTTTTTTGCCGGGTGCGGCACGACTTATAATGTGAAGGTCGATTCCCTCGCCAAGCCGAACGCGCAGGAGGCGGTGTCCTACCAGATCCAAAACAAGAATCCGATGATCTCGGACGACTCGCTGCGCTACAAGGAAGCAAAGGATTACGTGAAGACCGCGCTTTCCGGCCGCGGCCTCTACGAGGCGCCCGACAAGGTGAAGGCCGACATCGTCGTTGATCTCGACTACGGCATCAAACCGCCGGAGAGCCGGCGCGAAACCGTCTCCGAGCCCGTATACATCACCATTCCCGGCCAGATTAGAACGGAGCGGGTGCAGGTGGGGACCGACTCCAATGGCCGCCCCATTTATCAGACGGTGACCGTTCAGGATCCCCCGACGACCGAGTTCGCCGGGTTCCGCGAATATCAGGTGACCGTCACCGTCTACGAAAAATATCTTCGCCTGACCGCCCGCGAAAACGCGCCCGCCGCCGAGGGCAAACCCCCGGCCGAAATCTGGACGGTCGACGTGACCAGTGAGGGGCAAAGCCGCGACCTGCGGAAGAATCTTCCCATCCTGGTGGCCGCGAGCATCGACTACATCGGCAAAGACACGCAGGGCCAGAAGTCGATTAAGATCAAGGATACGGACCGGGATGTCGGCTTCGTGAAGAAAGGGATGTAGCAGCGGCCGGCGCCGTTGCGGCGCCGAAGGGAATCAGAACGCCGCCGGGCTTTTCCGCGTGCGGGCGTCCGGAGTTTTTCCGCCCACAGCGTTGCCCGCTTCGATCAGCAGGTTCGTGCCGCCGTTGGGCGCCGCCGCACTGCGCCCTGTTTACCACCCCGGACTACGCCGCCCCGCTTCAGGGCTGGATTACCCGGCGTTTCTCGATCCGGCTCGAAATAATGATGGCGACTTCGAAGAGCAAATACAGCGGAGCCGCAAAGAGTGTTTGAGTGAAGGGATCCGGCGTCGGCGTGACCACCGCGGCCATGATGAAAATTACCACAATGGCGTGCCGCCGGTACTTGCGCAGAAACGCCGTGCTCATGATGCCCAGCCAGACCAGAAGAATAATCACGAGGGGAAACTCGAAAGAAGCGCCCACCCCGAGGACCAGCCAGGACATCGTCCCGTAGTAATCGCCCACGGTCCAGCGCAACGCCAGGCCGAAGGTCTTGTTGAGCTCGAGCGCCATGTCGATGGTGGCCGGCATCAGTAGAAAAAAGCCAAAGGCCGCGCCGGAAAGAAACAGAATCATCGCCGAAATGCACAGGGGCAGCACGGCCTTCATTTCCTTTTCCGTGAGCGCCGGAGCGACGAACTGCCCGATGAAATAAAGGATGAAGGGAGAGGCAAGGACGAGCCCTCCCGTCACGCACATCTGGATGATCATGCTGAACACTTCCATGATCTTCTGCGTCCCGAGGTCGACCACCACGCCCGGATGAGCCGCCTGCACTTTGGTCAGCGGCCACATGACC
>JBEENF010000081.1:0-11507 GCA_041192325.1 Verrucomicrobiota bacterium | reverse complement strand
AAGCAGGCTGGCGCGGCATGGTGGCGGTCTGGCCGGCGTGTCTGGTGACGGGGGCGAGCTTTGGGCTCTCGCAATTTCTGGTGAGTAACTTCATCGGTCCCATGCTGGTGGATATCATCAGCGCGGGGGTCTCGATTTTCGCGCTCGTGCTGCTGATGCGATTTTGGAAACCTGCGGAGGAACAGGCCGCTGCCGCTCAGCCGGCGGGCGCCGCGCCGCCGATTCCCATTACCCCGGCGGCCGGCGCCGTCTTCCGCGCCTGGCTCCCGTGGATATTCCTTTCCTTCTTTGTTTTCCTCTGGGGACTGCCCGTGGTGAAAACGTTTCTCAACGGCGTGTTCGCGCCGTCGTTCAACATGCCTTTCCTCCACAAAGTGGTGCAACGCATGCCGCCCGTGGTGGCGCACCCCGAACTCGAAGCGGCGGTGTTTTCGTTCAACCTGCTTTCGGCCACTGGCACGGCGCTCCTTCTCGCCGGCGTGCTCGCCGGACTCTTTCTTGGCTTGTCGCCTGGAAAGCTGGCGGCGCTTTATGGCCGCACCTTCTGGCGCGTCCGGGTCTCGCTGCTGACGATCGCGCTGATGCTGGCGCTGGGGTTTACAACGCGTTATAGCGGCACGGATACAACCATGGGGCTTGCCATGGCGGGCACCGGAATGCTCTACCCGTTCTTCTCCCCGCTAATCGGCTGGCTGGGCGTGGCGCTCACCGGCAGCGACACCTCCTCCAACGTTCTCTTCGGTAATCTGCAGAAGGTCACCGCCGAGCAGCTTGGACTCTCCCCCATCCTGATGGCAGCGTCCAACAGCTCCGGCGGCGTCATGGGCAAAATGATCGACGCGCAAAGCATCGTCGTCGCCGCGGTCGCGACCGGCGGTCACCCCGACAGTCCCGACGCCGGCACCGTGCTCCGCTCCGTTTTCTGGCACAGCGTCGCCCTCGCCCTGCTCATGGGTGTATTCGTAATGATCCAGGCGTACGTCTGGACCTCCGTAGTTCCGCGTTGACGTCAACCGGCCATGCCCGGGCCTCACCCGATCGCCGGGGAACCAACGCTCGCGATCGCGCCGCCTAGACGACGCTGATCATCGCCTTGAGCACCGCCGGGTTTCCCGCGATATCACGGGGGAACACCGCGGGCACTTGCGCCAGCTCCAAACGGTGCGTAATCCACGGCCGCGTATCGATCGTTCCCGCTTCGACCAGCGCGATGATCTGCTGAAAAGTCGCCGGGAGCGCGTTGCGGCTGGCGCACACCGTAAGCTCGCGCCGGTGGAGGTTCGGGTCGTTGAAAGCAATATCGCCATTATAGATGCCGACGAAAACGATCCGACCCCCGCTGGCCGTGAGATCGAAGGCGCGCGCCATTGAGGCCTGATTGCCGGTCGCGTCGATGACGACGGTTGGCAGATCGCCGCCACCAAGACGCCGCAGGTCATCCGCCGCCTTGGGACCCGCGAGCAAGGTCTGCGTCGCCTTCAGGTGCTCCCGACAAAGCTGCAGCCGGCGCTCGCTCACATCCATGACCGCCAGGCGCGCGCCCGTGAGTTGCGCAAATTGAATTGCGCTCAACCCGATCGGTCCGGCGCCCACCACAACAACAAAATCGTCGCGGCTCATCTCCGCGCGCTCCACCGCATGAGCGCCGATGGCGAGCGTTTCGATCAATGCGAGTTGATCGAAGTCCAGTCGCGCCGAGACGTGCAGCTTGCGCGCGGGCACAGCGAGATAAGGCTGCATGCCACCGTCGATGTGCACGCCGAGCACTCTCAGCTCCGTACAACAGTTGGGCTTGCCGCGCCGGCAGGCGATGCACCGCCCACAGTTGAGATAAGGTTCAACTGAACAACGATTGCCGCGCTTCAAGCCCGCGTGACCTGAACCGGGATCCACCACCTCCACGCCCAGCTCGTGCCCCAGCACGCGCGGATAGTGAAAGAAAGGCTGGCGGCCGGCGAAGGCATGCAGATCCGTCCCGCAGACGCCGATGCGATGAATCCGGACCAGCGCTTCGTCCGCTTGGGGAGCTGGCTCGGCGATGTCGGCGACGCCAAAACGTCCGGGTTCAGCGAGGGCGATTTGAATCATAAAAATATTCCAAGCGAAGTCGTTTCATGCCGGCGAAGCCCTCGATGGCAAGTGCGGGAAGGTATGGTGGCTGGTAGAACCATCCGCTGGAGCCGAAGAAATCGTCGCGGACAGCTCGTACGCGACAAACGCAGGCACGACGTGTCACCCGGCGGCGCGTTCGACCGCCGGCCTCAGCCGCCCTCCCCTTCTCCTGCTTTCCGCGCGGATCCGTCTTGCGCCCGACGCCACCCTTTTTTCAATTCCGACATCACCCGACGTTTTCGCCTGGCAAACGTGCGGCGGCCGAGGGCCAGCGCTGACGTTCGTAGCGCTTCACGTCGCGCGTCGATCACCCCCAGCGCCGTTCGCATCCCCTTTTCCTCGAGCGGGTCGCGGCGAGGCAGTCGCGACAACTTCTCCACCTGCTCCCGGAGGATCGTCAGGTCGTGCTCATCGCCAAGTTGTTTTCCCAGCTGGTCGAGATTCGCCCGGAGTTTTTTCAGCATGGGAGTGGCCGCGGCACGCAGCAGCCGAGATTGGTGGGCGCAGGTCTTCGTGGCCTTTCGCCACTGATGGAAAGCCTCGGCGGTTTTTTCCCGTCGCGCGGCGATACCCGCCGCTCGGGCGCGCACATAACCGCGGCCAAAGTTTCTGCCCATCGCCGCGCAATCAAACTCCGGGCGCCATGCCGCCAGTCGCTCCCCGGACTTCTGCAAGCGCGCCGTCGCCTGCGTGAGCTGATGCTCCAGCGCGGGACTGTTCGCACCCGCAATCTGAATCCGCGTGGCCAACGCCTCTCGCGCCACCGCCACGGCCCGACGATTCAGCGGGCCGCGCGTACGCTTGAGCAGCGCGTCGATGCTGGTGAGGTGGGCGTCGGCATCGCGCGCCCTGGCAAGCGCCCGGGCGGTGTCGCGCAGCCAGAGGTTTTCGCGGCGAAAAAGCTTCTTCTGCGGGGAAGCGGCCAACTTCAGCGCCGCACGGGCCCGCTTGCACGCGGTGCGGGCGCAATGGATGCGCTCGGTGACCGGCGTGTCCAGGCGACTCAATTTTCGCGCCGTCCTGCCGAGCAGCACCTGGACGACACGGGCTATTTCACGGCCTGGATCACGCTTCGGATGGAGCTTGAAAGCCATGGGACAACTACGCGACTGCCGACCCAATGCCGCCGGCCGCCCTCAAGATCGCGGCGATTTCGCCGCGCTTCAAGCGGAGGCGCGGGAAACAAGGGTCGTTTTGCATGGGACTCGGATTGAACGTAACGTGGCGAGGTGGGATGGATCGAAGGGCGGCGGGTGAAGCTCAAGACGCGGGCCACGCCGGCATCTTAGCTAAACCGCTGGCGCGTCCGAATCAGGCAATTCAATCACTGGGCCGTCGGGAAACTGCTCGCAGGCGATCACCTGCCGCACCACCGTAAACGGTGCGGCGCGTTCGTTATGGTGAGACGTGACGGCCAAAATCTCCGCCAACAACGCGGCGAGAGTACCGGGCTTATCCGCGCCGTCGGCGCCGGAGACCATCGAGGCGCCGCCAAATTCCGAGGCCACGCTGAGGGCCTCCGGCTGATCAGGACACAACCCGTCCGTCGCATCCTCCGACGCGACGGGGGTCGGTCGGTGCGCTACTCGACGACGTAAACTTCCACGAGCGCCTCGCCCACCGCGGCCCCCTTCGCATTTACTGTGATAGTATAGCCACCCGCCGGTAAACGCGCGACCAATACTGCGTCTTGCGAGCCGCGCGACAGATCGAACGCTCCCGTGCGCTCAAAAAGCTTCTCGCCGAGAACCTGGGATTCCACTGTCGCCCAGTTGTCGTTGGTATCCACCACCGAGCCATCAAACGTACGCTGCAAGGTAATGACCGGGTCAGCGAGGACTCCGGTGACCCCAAACCGGGCCAGTCCGGGGCCGACTCCGCGGATGAGCACCCGGCACGGCTGGTCACCGCGAATGACGAAGCCGGCGGTAAGAGCGGCGCCATTCCGGCCCACCTCCGTGCGGCTGGAGATGTTGACCAGGCGGCTGCTGCCCTCCGTGCCGGCATCGTAAACTTCCGTGAGCACAGCGGTCGGCTGGCTGGTCCGATTTTGCGTGTGCATCGTGTAGGCGCCTGGAACGAGGGAGCGCACCAAGGCGGCGTCACGGGAGCCGTTGGGCAGGACGAAGGCTCCGACCGCCCGACCCACCTCGGATATGATCGGTCCGGCCAGATCCTGGCCCCAATCTTCGTTGGTCGCGAGTAGCAGCCCACTACCGCTAAAGAGCTTCAGGTCGGTGTCCCGCGAAGACTGCGGCACCTTGAATTCCTCCAGGGTTGGACCAATCGCACGAGTAAGCACCCGAAGCGCGGGGGCCCCGGCGATGGCCACCCCGGCAATCAATGTTTGTTCCGCCTGAAGCGTTGCCAGGACTGAGACATTGATGACCCGTCCTGCGGTGGCGCCGATCAGTCGGAGCGACGCGGAAACGGACTGCACGGCCACGGAGCCATCACTCACGACCACAAAGTAATCACCCACCGCGCTGGCGCCGGCGACCGGTATCACCAGCTGGTCGGCCACGCCGCTGGTAATCGCACGTCCATCCTTGTACCATTGATACGAGAGCGACTGCAATCGCGAGGTGCGAACCCCAACCCGGAGGGTGGCGGTGCCGTCGGCCGGTACTTCCTGCGACTTGGGTTGCTCGACGATTTGCAGCATGCCGGATGGCGCCACGGCCATGAGGAGCTGATAGGCGCGGCCGCTGGTCGGAGCCGGATTAGTCTTGGGCCACCCGTCATCCAGCCATTGGATCGTGTAGCCGGTTCCGACGATGGCGATCGGGCTGGTCTGCCATGGCAGGTTGGACGCATCGCGATACTGAATCCAATAGATCCGGCCGGTTTCCGTGGGAAATTCCACATAGGTCCGATCGCTCGCGGAGATCACTCGGCCGACCTGAACCACGGTGCCCAAACCCGAGGAGGATCCGACTTTCTGGCCGAAGGCCGGCGTGTAGGCAGGCTGGGCAAACGCGATCACATTGTCCGAGAAGAACTCAAGGACGAAAACGCTCTCCGCGTTCGGCGCCATCCGGCCGGGTGATTCAATGTAGACCTCCCCGCTGCCCGACGTCCCATGAGCGGTGTAGAGCGAAACTCCGGCGGGCAGCGCGGGCACGATGACCCGGGTCCGTGGCAACTCTAGCGGCGTCGTATTGAGGATTCGGACGCGCTGCTCATACAAGCTCGTTTCCGGATTGAGCTTGAGCGGGCCCAGCACCTCGAACTTCGGGTGGTAAACCATCACGGGAATGGTCACCAGGGTTACCTTTCCGTCCGCGCTCGTGATCTCGATCACCACCGTGGTCGGCTGATTGATTCCATCCCAGCGGTTCACCGCCGTGATTTCAAAGCTCACGTCCGCAACGCCGGGCTTCAACGCCACTTGCCCCAGCAGGGTGGGATCGTACGACTTGATTCGAATGGAGCCGCCCGCCGCCACGGCCGCCGTAGTTTCCGGTGTCGTCAAGGAGACGGTGTCCCCCGCGAGCAGCGCCACGGTGGTGCGCAGCACCATTTCGTCCCGATCACTCAGCCCGGTTTCATCCGTGGTCGTGATCGTAAGGAGATCGCGGACGGCGCTGCCGGACGCGCTTTGATAGACGACCGTCGCGAGCGCGGCATTGAGCGCTGCCACTCTCCCGCGCAGAACCAGCAACTGATCGTTCAAGCCGGCGCCCGACACCACCATCACCCCCGAGGCTTGGGGCAGGCTCAGATAGCCACTGCCGACGCTCAGCACCACGAGCAGTTCCGGGCTGTCCGGATCGGTGGTCTGCACCAGCGGCTTGCCGTCACGCACCAGCACCTGGGCGGCCCCGGTCAGCTCAAACGTATCCGCCAGCAACACATTTAGCGGGGGAGCAAAGAGCGACAGCGTGACCTTGGCCGTCGCCTGCGCGCCTTGGGCATCGGTCAGCGTGTACGTGAACTCGTCCGGGCCGAAGTAGCCGGGCGTAGTCGAAAAGGCGAAGACGCCGTCGGGCCGCAGCGCGACCGTGCCATGCTGCGGGGGCGTCGCCAGGGCAAAGCGGAGGGGAGTGTCGCCGTCCGGATCTTCGTCGTTCCGCGAAACGTCGCCCGTGATCGTTGCCGTGTTCGCGGCGGCGAAGGCGTCGTCGCGCGCAACGGGGGCCGGATTGCTCACGTTCAAAATGAAGGTCGTCTGCGTCACATTGCCGGCGGTGTCGCGGACGGTGATGGTGACCGCATACGGACCACTGCGACTCGCAAGGTGATCCAAGCGGCCGGTAATTACCCCACTCGCCGGGTCGATGCTGAGACCTTCCGGCAAGCCGCTCGCCGCAAAAGTCAGGATCATGCCCGGGGCGGCGGTGAAGTAGGAGCCGACGTTTAGCCGGAACTCCGTCGCATCCACCGCATTCTGCACGGGAATGGTCGTGGCCACCGGCGGCGGCACGACGACCGCCGCGATGGTGAACGTCACCCGCGCGGTCGCTGATGCGCCCTGACTGTCGGTCAGCCGATACGTGAACTCAGCCGTCCCCGCGGCGGTCCCCGTCGCCCGGTAAGTGAACGAGCCATCCGGGTTGAACGACAGGGCGCCAC
Source organism: Verrucomicrobiota bacterium (assembly GCA_041192325.1). Taxonomy (GTDB): domain Bacteria; phylum Verrucomicrobiota; class Verrucomicrobiia; order Opitutales; family Opitutaceae; genus ER46. Next base: position 4,820 of record JBEENF010000081.1, on the reverse strand, counting down.
GGGCTGGCTGCGAAAGCGCCACGAAGATAAGCGGCAGGTCGGCATCCTGGTCGAAATCGTTGCCTGCCACCGATCCCGAAACCGCTTCACCCGCCGTCACATTAAACGCATCATCGCGGGCCACCGGCGCCAGGTTGATTACGGTAATGGTAAAGCTGCTCGAAACGCTGGCGACGCCGTTGCTCGCCGCGACCGTGACCGTGTAGGGACTTTGGGCGCTGGCCAGATTGCCCAAGGCCCCGCTGATCAATCCGCTCGCCGGATCAATGCTCAACCCCGGGGGCAGGCCAGCAGCGCCGAACGTGAGGCTGCGACCGTTCGGGTCGGAGAAACTGCCGGCGGTGCCGAACGCCATTCCGGCGCCGTCCACTCCGCTGCGGTTGGCGATGCCAGTCGTCACCGGGGTCGCCTGGCCGCGCAGCGAGATAAAGGCAAACGAACCGGGGTCGTTGATCGACCCTGGCGTCGGATCATCGTCGCCCCGCGCGTTGTCGACGAAGTAGATCACCGCCTCCTTCGTGGTGCCGTCCGGATTGTAGAAGAATTCGGCGCCGGTGTAGAGCGTCGGCGTCGTGTTCGGGATGGGCGCTTTCGCGAAATCGTACGGCCGTCCCTGAGCATCGAACTTTAGGTACGTGTTTACAATCGATCCCTTCGGCAAAACCACGCGCACCTGATTTTGGGCGGTCTTGAAAGCGGCAACGACCTGTTGTTCGAATGCCACGCGCTCCGCCGGGGTCGGGCTACCCGTGATGACGATTTCCGGTTTGAGGCTGAAACCAATCACCCCAATCGGCATCGTGAAATCCGTAACTTCCTTGTTCGACGCAAGGGCGGTTTGGTTAAACATTTGCCTCCAGGCCGTTCGCTGGGCGGGGGTCAGTTCCGTGACACCCGTGTCGCCCACCTTGACGGCCGCGCTAAGACCCGCCGGGGCGGTCGCAGCCAGTGCGTCCATGTAAGCATTCCGCGGCGGCAGAGGAGCGGGCGGATTAACGGCCGTCGACGAGTCGATCGAGAAGTAGGTGGCCGTGTCACCCAAGTCTGACTTCGGCCCCGGAAACGACGCCACCGTGTTCTGCAGATTGTCCGGAATATTGTCGCCATTGAGGTCGCCGGCAAATGCCTCGGTGAAGTCATCGACGCCGTCTGCGTCATCGTCGACGCTGATGACCGTGGTCGTGCCATTTCCGTTCACTATGATGTTGTTGAACCTACTCGAGTTGGTCGGCATCCCCAAACGAACCGGCCCGCCCGCGACCGTGTACGTAGTGGAGCCGGGCACCTGCACAGGCTGCTCCGCCGGCGCCTTGTTGGCATCCCGAAGCACCGTCAGCACGACGGAGTCGGTCACGACCCCACCCCGCCCATCATCAAAGATAATGGAAAAGTTATAGACATTATTGAATCCGACATCGGTCGGCTTGTCGTAGTCCAGGGGACGCAGCGAATTCACGATCGGAGACGAGCCGAGCGGTACGCTAATGTAAAATAGCGCCGCGTCCGGGCCTGACAGGGAGTAGCTTAACGGATCCTGGTCGGGGTCGGTGGCGGACAATTTGATGATGGCGCCGCGCCCCTCCAATATACTGACAGTAATCGCCGAACCGGAGCGGGTAATGACGTCGCCCTGCGCCGCGCTCGTGTACAGAGAGACTGGCAACGCATTCGGGCCGGTGGGCACACCGCGCATGTTCACATTCAGGCTTATGGGGGTGACCTCGCTGGCGGGGTCGGTGGCGGTAAGCACAACCGTCGTTGAACCCGGAACCGCGGAAGCTGCCGTGATTCGCGCCAAACTGCCGGAGATGATCGCCGAAGTGGACGCATCGACCGGCGTGGCGGCAAAGCGGAGTTTACCCACGTCTTCGCGGTCCTTTTCCGAAAAAAGCCCATTGAGATCGATGACGTAACTCTGCCCCTGATACAGCGAGAGGTTCGCCACCGGCTGGCCCACGGGCGCGTCATTCACATTGCGGACGGCAAAATAAAGAATCGCCGCCGGATTCGTGGCGCTGCGGGCGAGAACGGTGTTACCGGCCAGCACCTCGATGAAGTAATTCATCTTCGCGTAGCGGACCCCGTACTCATCCGGCTCGGGAATGAAGCGCAGGACACCCGAGGCCAACTGGTCGAAATCAAGCTGCAGCGGAGCGGCCGGTGTCGGCGTCACGATGCCCGCCGTGCCACCAGTCGTATACCAAAGCTTGCCGGTCGGCTGGTCAGAATCATTCAAGGGCGACGAGACAAAGCTCACGTGCACGCGCACATTCGGATTGGCCGTGATCGACGCCGCCATGTCGACGATTTCTCCATCGATCACAGGTCCGCCACGGAATTTTAGGTCCCGCAACGCACCTGTCTCTTCTGATTCGATCACACCGATCGGCCCGCCTTCATCTTCCGCTACAATGCTCACGTTGTTCGGATTGGGGGACAGCACGAGCTCGCGCACATGAACGGTGCCCGACCCATTGGCCTCCAACCCGTCTCCATCTGTCACGGTGAAGACCAGGGTTCGATCCTGATCCGTGGGATTTTGCAAGGAGTCAAACCGGATGCCCTTGAGGGCGTTTTCGTAGGTGGCGAGGGAGGCCGTGCCGGTGAGCGTAAGCACCGGTTTGCCGGTACTTTGATCCGTCCCGAACGTCGCGGTGATACCTGGCGTGGAGGGGAAGATAAGCCGGTCGCCCGTCTGGGCGCCTGATGTAATCGTGATCTTGGCGCTCGCATAGTTCTGACCGGAATCGGCTTCCGTCAGGGCCAAAAGAGGCGCGACCAGGACCGGAAGCGTGCCTTCGACGTAGGTCGCTTCCGCCAGCGCCAGTCCGGTCTTGGTTCCGTCGCCCTTTAGGGCGGACGCATTCGCGATCTTCAAATTAGCCGCTACGAAGGTGATGATATAGTTGCTATTGCCCAAGGTGCCTTGGCCGATCGCATAGACGCCAACGGTCTCGCCGCTCGCACGGGTCAGGCTTCCACTGCCGCTCGGCAGCGTGCCCACGCTCAGCGTGTCCCCGCTCTTCGCATTGGTCAGCACGATCGTCGCCGACTCCATGTTTGTGTCGTCGACGTCGGTGATCCCCGCGTCCGCGTCCGCCACCGCAGTGGCCGGGCCGCCCGGCGTGTGACTCGCGCTGTAATTCGCGCCCGTCGCCGTCGAGGAGTTATTGCTGTCCAGGTCCAGCACCGGCGCGTCGTTCATCGCGCTCACATTGATGGTCAGATTATCGGTGTCAGTGCCGCCGGCGCCGTCAGTGGAGAGTACCGTCAAGGTATCAGTCCCGTTATAATTCAGGGCGCCACGGTAGACCAGAGTGGCGAGCGCCGCGTTGATCTGCGTCTGTGAGCCTGAGAGCGTCAGCGTCGTCGTCCCGCTCGCTCCCGCCGAAATCGTGGCGCCGGAGGAGCCGAGCGTCACGGTGACGGTACCGTTCAGCACCGTCAGTTTTACCGTGGCGAGGTCCCCATCCGCGTCACTGACACTGAGCACATTGCTGTTCGCGGATTTGAACTCCAAATTCGTGTCTTCGCTCACCCCCTGCGTCGCAGGGAGCGAGTTCGTCGGCGGCACCGCCGAGGACGGATAGCCAAAGTTGCGGTCGGAGACCGTACCGCCAGCAGTCACCGTAGCGCCGGCCTCGCTACCGGAGACGTACTCGGTGCCCGGAGTAGCGGTGGGCGTTGCAGTGTAACCCCCGGACAAGGTGCTCGTGATAACTTGGACGACGTAATTGCCGTCATCGAGTCCCGAGAACTGGTAGGACCCGTCAGCGGCAGTGTTCCTCGTATCGAGAAACGTGTCGCCGGCGTCAAAACGGTTGTCGTTGTTGCTGTCGCGGTAAAGAGCCACCGCAACATCCGCGAGGCCGCCTTCCGCCCCGTTCTGGGCGCCGCTGCGATCCAGGTCGGCAAAGAGAGTGCCCCCCACCTTGCCCCCGCGGTCCACCCCAAAGTTGAAGACGGGCTGCCAGTCCTCGCCGCCTCGGGCCTCAAACACATAAGTCTCAGTGGTCGTCCGGTCGGTCAGCGCAGGATTCACGGCGCTGACGCTCACCATGCTGTAGCTCAGCTGGTACCGCCCCACCGGTTCCACGAATACAAAGTGTCCGGCTGAGTCCGTCGGAGCGGTAACGCTCGTGTCGTCGCCCCCGCCCAGCACGCCATTGCCACCGAAGTTAGTCAGGGTGACCGAAACCGGCGACAAGCCGTCCTCGATCGTATCGAAAATCCCATTGCGGTTGTCGTCCCAAAAAACATTTCCTTCGATTCGGGCGCCTGCATAGAAGCCAAAATTGGCGGTAAAGGTCTCGGCTGCGGCAAGCGTTTTCACGATCAGTGGAGTCGTGGTCGGAACCGGATCGGCACTGAGGCCAGTGATGCTGTCGGCGTAGACCTGCACGAGGTACCGGCCGGCAGGCAGGTTGCTGAACGTATAGGCTCCCGCGCCACTCGTCAGTGCGCTGGCCGTTTGATAATCGCCGTTCGCAAGATCCAGCAGGCCATTCGCGTTCGCATCCCCATAGAGCAGCACTTGGACAGAACCAAGCGCGCTCTCACCGCTGCCTTGGGAGCCATTGCGATTGGAGTCTTCGAAGACCACACCGTTGATCTGGCCTGAATGATTATAACCGAAAATGGCGGCCGTATAACTGGAGCCAGCCGCGCTGATCGTCACGGGGTGCACCCCTCCCGTGGGCGGCTGAGTGAGGGCGCCGGCTTTGCCGGAGATTAGACCGAGACCGGCGGGGAAGTCGACGTCGGCCTCAATCACATCAACCAAATATTTACCCACACTGTCGGCGGATCCCGGCAAGCCG
>JBEENF010000080.1:0-11694 GCA_041192325.1 Verrucomicrobiota bacterium | reverse complement strand
GCGCAGATCGTCGCGTAGGCAGTGCGGCCTTTCTCGAAGAGCCGTTGCTCGGTGCTCGTCAGTGGAATGGGCCCCGCGCCAAATTTTCCGGGCCAGACGAACCGGTTCAACAGCTCAGTCGCGCCTTTGGCGATCTCCGGATCGGGCACCTTTGCCGCCGCCTGAAGTTGGGGGGAGAGCTCAGTGACCTTGCGCACGGTGGAGGTCTGCACGCCGCCCAGCAGCGCCAGCCGCTGCCACCGCGGGGCATCCTCACCGCGAATGAGAGCGAACAGCGGGTCGAGTTTGCCCGCGTCGCCGCCTTGGGCCAGCGCCGCGGCCAGAGTTTCGAAGACGTTGGCCAAGCCCGGCCGCGACTCCCGCCAACCCGGCGCAGCAGCCAGGAACCTAACGAACGCAAATTCCCGCCCCGCCAGGCCGCTGACGACCGCCGGGACGATGAACGGCGCCTCGGGATCGGCCGCCAGGAGGTCCGCGAAGATCGCCTCGCGCGACGCCGCCTTCGCCTCACCCAGCGAAAGCGCGACTTGCAGTCGGACCTCGCGGGAGTGATCGGCGGCGCGCCGCCCCACCCGTTCCAACGCGGCGGAATCGCCGGCCGCGAGCGCAGGTTCGCTGAGTCGGACCGCTGCTGCACGCAGTTTGGGCGCGGCATCGTCCATCATGCGCGCCACCGTTTCACCGTCCAAGGCGCCCAATCCTTCCAGGGTCCACAACGCATGCAAACGCGTCGGGACCGGCGCGGAGGAGGCCAACGCGAGCTTCCGCAGCTCAGGCGCGGCAGACTTTTCCGCCCGCTCGACCAAGAGCCGTTGTGCGGTGTCGCGCCACCATCCGTTCGGATGCGACAATGCTGCGACCAGTTGCGCCGGCGTCGCCTTGGCCAGTGCGGGCGCGGGACCAGGCCGCTTCGACTCATGCACGATCCGATAGATGCGCCCGAGCCCCACGGGCTTGTCCAAGCCGCGCTCAAGGATCTGCCGCCGCAGGTAGCTCGTCATATATTGCCGGTGCTGCAGAATTCCGCGGTAGAGATCGATCACATATAAAGTGCCATCGGGCGCGGTGTAGGTGTTCACCGGCCGAAACCGCTCATCGCTCGAGGCGAGAAATTCCTTTTTCTCATACGCATTTCGCGCCCGGATGATTCCATCCTTTTCCGTCAGGATCGCGCGCCGCACGACATTGGCCGCCGGTTCGGGAGCAAAGTAATTGCCGTAAAATTCCGGCGGGAAATTGTCGCCACGGTAAATCGTGGGACCACAACTCGCGGTAAAGTTTTTGAGCGTGCCGTCCGGCCGAAGCAGGCCTTCCTGATATCCGCGGTTGACCCCCGGATTGACGCGCGCGGACCAGACCTCCTGGTTCGCATCCAGCTGAAAATAGACCCCGGTTGTATTCAGACCTTCGCGACGCACTGGAATGACGAGGTTCGGATTGCGCGCCGGGTAGCGGTTCGGAACCAGGTCGGCGCGCGCGTAACTCTCATTCGAATTGGTGAACATTCGCCCGTAATCGTCCATCGTTTGGCCCCACTGGCCGCGAACGACCGCGGGGGAATCGACCCATTGGCCATCGACCCGCCGCAAACGGCGCTCGTAGAGGGCGCCGCCAATCCAGTTGTCCATGCCCCAGAGCAAGGCGTTCGCGGCCACTTCCGGGTTCATTTCCGGACGCGCAAAGTCCTGGGCGAGCGAGATTTTTTCGTCCGCCCGGCCATCGCCGTTGGTGTCGCGCGTGAACCACAGATGGGGCGGGTCGCCGATCAAAACGCCGCCGTGCAACACCTTGATGGCGCGGACCAGGCCCAAGCCTTCCATGTACACCGTACTCTTGTCCATGCGGCCGTCGCCGTCGGTATCCTCCAGCATCAGCACCCGGTTGATCGGAGCCTGCTCCCCGCGTCCGTCAACATTGGGCATGTAGCTGCGCATTTCCACCACCCACAGCCTGCCTTCAGCGTCAAAATCGAGCGCAATGGGGTCGTGCACGAGCGGTTCGCTGGCCACCACTTCAATGCGAAAACCCGGCGGCAGCCGGAAAGTCTTCAATGCCTGCTCCGGGGTCAGCGCCGGGGCGGGAAGATTCCATTCTGCGGGCGGCGGCTTTTGGACGAAACCGGCGGGGTCACGCGAATCGCCCATCTGGGCGGGCAGGGAAGCCGGGCTGACGACGGCTGCCGCAGCAATTAGCAGGCAAAGTGTTGGTCGAAGCATCATGGGGGACAGAACGGCGGAAATCCAACTCATCGCGGAGAAGTTAAAGTGCCACGACGCGGGACCGCAACCTCCGGAGATCCGTCGTCCCGCGCACCGGAACCCGTGCGGCAGGCTCTGCCAACGGCGGTAAAAATCGCATGCCCCATTCCCTCGCTCAGGCAATCTTTAACAGCCGGCGCGCGTTGTCATAGAGTAGTTTTCGCGCGATGGCCTTTGTCGGGGACAGGCGGCGAATGGTCTCAATCTGCCGCCCTCCGCTGCAGCCGGGGCCGCGCCCCACTGCGTCGGAACAGTCCGTGCCGAACAGCAGTTTGTCCTGGTGACGTTCCAGAAAGCCGCGCGCGTGATCTTCGTCGCGGAGAAATGCGTTGTTGCCGGATCCGGCTGAAAGATCGCCCCAGATGTTGGGATAGTCCGACAACAGCCGGTCCGTGATACCGCCGGGAGTTACTTTGCCGGCGGGGTAACTCACCTTCTGCGGGTGATTTTTGTCGATGTTGCCCCACCACGCCTGCGCATGGCCGATGAAGTTAACCTTTGGGAATTTCTCCAGGACCTTGTGGAAACGCTCGAAGCCGGTGTTATAAACCTCGTGCTGAAAATGCATCAGCATGGGCACGTTGTACTCTCCCGCCAGCTCCGCCATGATCTCAATGTAACGGGAGTCGCAGGGCACTTCCGTCTTTTGCTCGCCGATGCCAATCGCTCCCAGCTTGAGATATTTCTCCACCTCCTGCCGCGCATCGGGCCGGTCCGTGCGGGCGTTGGCGAAATAATGGAAACGCTTCGGGTGCGCGCGGACGAATTCCCGCACCTGGGCGTTGAGCGCGCTGACGGAAGTGGCATTCCCGCCGCCGGCGAGCAAGACCGTGGTCGTCACGCCCATCGCCGCCTGATGCGCCAGCAACCGGTCGTCGCTGCGGCCGCTGTAATTTTGATGCTGGTGAATATCTATGATGGGTTCACCCGCCGCGGCTGCGGTGGCGCGGGGCAACGATGCAGCGCCCAGCAGCAGGGTCGAAGCGCGGAGAAATTTACGGCGCGAAATAACGGAAACGGGTGAAGGGTGCATGCGGAGATGGGGAACGACGTGACCCGCAAGCGTGAAGGAAGCGACCGGTCTTGCAGGTCATGGCCGAAAAGCCACCCCTTCCAGACCGGCCGATCTCACGCTGGCGCAAAGACCAACGGAAACACCTTCCCTTTGCGGCGCAACTCTCCGCCGCTGGGTGGGGGGTGCGGAACAGCCACGGCTCGGGTCGGTCTGTGGTCACACGCAAGGGGTCGCGGCGACTTTACGCGCCAATCATCATGTTAAAGTGGGCCTTAATTTCTGCCATCATCGCCCTCGTCGCGGGCGCCTTGGGTTTCTTCGCGATCGCCGGCGCCGCCGCATCGATTGCCAAGTTCCTCTTCTTCGTCTTCCTCGCGATCTTTGTCATCGTGCTGCTGATGGGCCTGTATGTCGGGCGCAAGGTGAAAGCCAGCCTCACGCGCCGCGATGATGTTACGCGCGTCTGAGGGACGAAAACGCGCAATCGTTCGGCGAGACCCGGCGACGACCCGGAGCTCACGAAAACGCGACCGCGTTGCTCCTCACGCCGACAGCTTGGGATGTTGGCGGTGAAATCCAGCGGCGTCCTGACACGCCTTGCCGAGCGCGAGCACCTTTTCTTCGGCGAACGGCCGGCCGTAGACTGCGATACTCGTGGGCGTCCCGGTTTCGTTGAGTCCATTCGGCACGCCCAGGGCGGGGTAACAGGCCAGGTTCGCCATCTCGCTGTGCCATTGCGTCGGCGAGTCGGTGGGCTCGATGACGCCGCCTTTCGAATGCGTGCCGATTGAAAGCCACGCATCGAAGCCTGCGGTGGCCTCCGCCAGTTTCATCATCATCATCGTTCGCGCGCGTTGAGAAATGAGGTAGTCGACGGCGCCGACCAGTCGCGGGGCGCGAAAGCCGGCGGCCAGATCGGGGCGCGCCATTTCCCGGGGACGTTCCGAAAGGAAAAACTCGCTGTGGAATACCGCCTTTTCCACCGCCAGCGCCGCCGTATAATAAGGAAAGTGCGGCGGCGTGATGGGGATTAACTTCACCCCCAGCGCCCGAACCTGATCGAGCGTACGCTGGCCATTTTCCTTCATGAGGCCGGTGGCGTTCTCAAAGCCGTCAGCCAGATAGCCCACGCGCAGCTTCCGGACATCGAGCCGGGCATCCCAATTGAAGGGAATTTCCGCCACACTCAAATCCCGGCCGTCGGGACGCGCGAGTGCGCGCATCACGAGCGCACAATCCTCCGCCTGGCGGCACATCGGACCCACGCGATCCTGCGTCCACGACAGGACCATGATTCCGTGGCGGCTAATGCGGCCAAAGGTGGGCCGCAGCGTCGTCACGCCACAAACGAGGGAGGGGCTGAGCAGCGAGCCCGCCGTTTCGGTGCCGATTCCAAACGCCACGCAGCCGGCCGCCGTGGCCGCGGCCGGGCCGGCCGATGAACCACTCGAACCTTGCTCCAGATTCCACGGATTCTTCGTTTGCCCGAGCAGATGGCGGTCGCCGTGGGCAAATTCTCCCGTCGTCAGTTTCGCGATCAAAACTGCGCCGGCCTCCCGGAGGAACTCCACGACCGTCGCATCCGTGTCGATGACGCGATCCTTGAACGCGGCGGAACCCCAGGTGGTCACCTGGCCCTTCGCGGCGATAATATCCTTCGCGCCCCAAGGAATCCCGTGCAAGGGCCCGCGATAGTTGCCGGCCGCGATCTCCCGATCGGCTTGCGCGGCTTGGGCGAGAGCCGGTTCGTCCAGAAACGTCACCACACAATTCAACCGGCCGTTGTAGCGGTGGAGGCGACCCAGGTACATCCGCGTGAGTTCGGTCGCAGTCACCTGCCGCGTGCGAATGAGTTCGGCCAGCTCGCGAACGGACCAGAAGGCCGCTTCCTCCAAATTGACGGGCCGCTTGACCGGCGGGATGGCGCTCAGGTGGAAGGGACGCGCCGATCGGTCCACTGCCATCCCCGGTACAAGCGCACTGAAGTGAAACGGCGGTGAAACATCGTCGGGGATGGTCAACTCCCGCAGTTTCTCATACCGGTCCAGACTGCGGTTCGCCTCGCGCACCATCGCGGCGCGAGTCTCCTCGTCAAACTCGAGACCGGAGAGCGCCAGCGCCGTCTTCAGCATCTCGGCGTTGATTCGATTCTGTCCGGCCTGATTCATCTGCGCCCAAAGCACTCCGGGCAGCAACGTGGAGCCGAGCCCGGCTCCGGCAAAGTGGGCGATAAAACGACGGCGTGTCTCGTTCAGGGTGCGCATAAGGTTTGGGGAACCAATCAATTCGTCGCGGAACACCGCGCCTCCCGCTCAGCCGGACACCCGGGTGGCGGATTTCGGTCCCACTAACGCAGTGGCAAGCAGGCCGACCAATAGAACCGCCGCGGTGCCCAACACGATGGTGAGAAAACCATGGAACGGACTCCGCCACGCGCCCGCCGCGCCCGTCCACTTCGGGGAGAGGCTCATCCACAAGATTACGACGACGCCCGCCAGCACCCCGATCAGCGCGCCCCGGCTCGCGGCGCGCGACAACACCCCCAGGAGAAAGAGGCCGAGCATCCCGCCGCCAAAAATTCCCGCGAGCATCCACCACGCGTCGAGCGCGCTCTTTACCTGGATCATGGCGAGCGCAATCCCGGTGCCCACCAGCCCCACTGCAATGGTCGTGACCTGCAAGACGCGCATCTTGCGCCGCTCTGTCGCCGCCGGCTCGATGAAGCGTTGATAATAATCGTCGAGCACAATCGTGGCCGACGAGTTAAGGCTGCTTGAAATCGTGCTCATCGCCGCGGCAAAGATCGAGGCGATGAGCAATCCGGTGATGCCGGGAGGCAACGCCGTCACGATGAACCACGGAAAAACCGAGTCGCTTTTGGCTGGATCACGATACTCGGCGGGCAGCGCATCGGGATGCGAGGTGTAGTACGCGAACAACGCCGTCCCGATGAAGAAAAAAAGCGCGGAGACCGGCACGTAAAGCAATCCGCCCAGACATACGCTCTTGCGCGCCTCGGCGTCAGACTTGGCGGTGTGGTATCGCTGCACATAATTTTGATCCACGCCGAAATTCTGCAGATTGATCACCACGCCGTAAACCAGGACGACCCAGAAAGTGGGCGCGCTCAGGCTCGCGCCGAAATCACCCAAACTGAATTTTTCGTGGGTGTTCGCGATCGCGAACAACTCCGTGGGACCGCCCGGGAGGCTGGACAACATCAGTGCGGCGCAAGTCAGCGCTCCGCCCACCAAAATCACCGTCTGGATGGCGTCGGTCCAGATCACCGCCACGATCCCGCCGATGAAGGTGTACACCGTGGTGGCGACGCCCGTGATGACAATGATGAGCCGGATGTCCCAGCCCAGCAGCACATTCATCGGCAGCGCCATCAGATACGTCACCGTTCCGATCCGCGCCAGTTGCGTGAGCAGGTAACACGCGCTCGCATAGGTGCGCGCCCAACCGCCAAAGCGCGCTTCCAGGTGGGCGTAGGCCGACATCTGTCCGCCGTGGCGGTAGAACGGCAGGAAGAATTTAACCGCCAGCCAGGTCGCCAGCGGCAGCGACAGACTGAAGGCGAACGAATTCCAGTTCGTCGCAAACGCCTTTCCCGGCAGCGCCAGAAAACTGATGCTGCTCACATACGTGCCGAGAATCGAAAGTCCCGTGAGCCACCCGGGCAGATTTCCTTCCGCCGCCGTAAACCCCTGCACCGATCGTCCACGCTTCCAAAATGCGAGACCCACCGCGAGCGTGATCAAAAAATATCCGGCCAGGACCACCAGATCAAGGGGCGTAAAATGAGCCGGGGAAGGATGACTCATGGCGCGCGTTTTCCGCTCTCGCCCGGGGTCCACCCCGCCTCTGCCATGGGCCGCCCTTGCAGGCGCTTCGGGTCCACGACCACATGCCGCACCTTTTCCCGCCGCCACGTGTAGGTGATGTGCGCGTTGCCATCGCGCGTCTGGATGATCGCCGGATAGCTGTATTCGCCTGGCTCGTCTTCCAGCACCAGTGCGGCCTCCCAAGTTTTTCCGTCGCGCGAAACGGCCAGATTCAACGGCGTGCGGCCGCCTTTCGCCTGCGCATTATGATTGTAGACCAGCAGATGCCGGCCGTCCGCCAGCGTGACCGCATCGGTGCCCGAGTTGGGATTGGGCAAATCCGTCAGGCTGATGGATCCCCAGGTGCGGCCTGCATCCTCCGACCAGATCTCGAACAGCCGGCCCTGGCGGGTCCGCCCCATCGCCTGGAGCCGGGATCCGCCGTGCCACAGCAGGCTGGGTTGGATCGCAGCGATTTCGGCTCCGTCATGGAGCGCGGGCGTCGTCGTCCAGGTTCGTCCGAAATCGCGTGTCGACTCGAAGCGCACCTGCCAGCGACTCGGCGCCGTCGGCGACTCGTCACTGGTGGGACAGAGAATGGCGCCATCAGCGAGCTGGATGGGCTTGTTCTTGATCGGACCGAGAATGCCAGCCGGCAGGCGCCGCGGCTGATCCCAAGTCTTTCCCCCGTCGGCCGAGGTCGTGAGCATTCCCCACCAGGTCTGCGGCGTCGGGCCAACTTTATAGAACAACATCAGGGGTCCGGTGGCCGGCTGAAAAAGCACCGGGTTCCACGTGGGATGCCGCACGGTGGTGCCGTCCGTGCTGGTGAATTGAACGCCATTGGCCACTTCCACCGGGGTGGTCCAGCCCGGGCCCGAGCGGCGCGCCACCCAAATGCCCACGCCCGCATGCTTTTCATGGAGCCCCCCAAACCACGCCGCGACGAGCCCCTGCTTCGACTCCACTATGGTGGAGGCATGACACTGCGGAAACGGCGCGGTCTCGTAGATGAACTCGCGTTCGATCACCGGGGAAGAATTCGGCATCGCGGCAAAAAGACTGTTCGCGCCAAGGAGAATAAGGCCGCACCGCAGGAAGGAATTGGGCATAAGATAACCGCCCATAGTGTACAGGCGGGGTACCCTGATCGAAGCCTCGGCCACCGGAAGAATCAACCGCCGAAAAACCGGGGGGACACCGCGATGGGCAAATTCAATTTGTATCTGACCCCGGCCCGGCGGAAGGTGGCCGCACCTCCCATGTCGCTCATCGCCACCAATCCCGCCACCAACCGCCGCATCGCCGTTTATCGCGAACATACGGCGCCGGAAATCGAGCGGGCCGTAGCTCGGAGTGTTGCGGGCCAAGCCCGGTGGCGCGCCGTTTCCCGCGCTGACCGGGCCAGGCTTTTCCGCGCCCTGGCGCACCAACTCCGCGCCCAGGCAGAACCGCTGGCCACGCTGGCGGCAAACGAGATGGGCAAGCCGATCGTCCAAGGGCGCGCGGAAGTCGAAAAATGCGCGACCCTTTGTGAATATTACGCGACCAACGGCGAACGACTGCTGGCGGACGAGCGTCCCGCCGGCGCGCCGCGAAACGCGCGAGTCAGCTACGAACCCTTGGGCATCGTGCTGGCGATTATGCCGTGGAACTTTCCTTTCTGGCAGGTGATTCGCGCGGCCATCCCGGCTCTCACGACGGGCAATGCCATGCTCTTGAAACATGCGCCCAACGTTCCCGGGTGCGCGGTTGCCCTCGAGCAACTGTTCAAGCGCGCCGGCTTTCCCCCGGGCGTTTTTCAAGTGCTGTTGATCGGCACGTCCCCCGTACCGAAGCTCATCGCCGATCCCCGCATCCGCGCGGTCACGCTCACCGGCAGCACGGCCGCCGGCAAAGCCGTCGCCGCGCAAGCGGGGGCGGCCATGAAACCGGCGGTGTTCGAATTGGGCGGCAGCGACCCCGCGTTGATTCTGGCTGACGCCGACCTCGCCCTCGCGGCGGAGACCTGCGCCGTTTCGCGCCTGATCAACACCGGACAAAGCTGCGTCTGCGCCAAACGCTTCATCGTCGTGCGCCCGGCATTGCAGGAATTCACCGAGCGCTTTGTCGCGCGCATGGCGGCGCGGCGCGTCGGCGATCCGTTGGACGCCGCCACGGAAGTGGGGCCCCTCGCCCGGGCCGATCTGCGCGACAACCTGGCCGCGCAGGTGCGGCAGAGTGTGCGGCGTGGCGCGCGGGTGCTGCTTGGTGGCGAAGCGGGCCCGGGCCCGGGGTTCTATTATTGGCCGACGGTGCTCAGCGCCGTCCAATCCGGCATGGCGGCCCACGATCAGGAAATGTTCGGCCCGGTGGCCGCGATCATTGCGGTGCGGGACGAAGCCGCGGCCATCCGCGTGGCCAATGCCTCCGCCTTCGGACTGGGTTCCTCGGTCTTTACGCGGGACCCGGCCTGCGCCACCCGGGTGGCGGCGCAACTCGAGTCCGGCTGCGTGTTCGTCAACGATTTTGTGCGTTCCTCCGCGGAGCTGCCTTTCGGGGGCGTAAAGGAAAGCGGTTACGGCCGCGAGCTCGGCGCCTGGGGGGCGCGGGCGTTCGCCAATGTGAAGACCATCGTTGGCGCCTGACGCGAGTGCCGGACGCGCTGCTGCCCGCCGCTCGGTCGCGCAAAAGGTTCGTGTCGCCGGCTTGCCGAAATACGCTGGCTTACTTCGTTTCCCCCCATCCTGCACCCGTCATGGCTGCGCGCTCCCCTTCCCCTTCCGTCCGCCAATCCACCCGGCCTGCGCGCGCAAAAAAAATCCCCGGAAGTGCGGCCCCGAATGCCCCGGGGCCACGGTATTTCAATCGTGAACTCTCCTGGCTGTCGTTCAACCGGCGCGTGCTCGAGCAGGCGCAAAGCGAGCGGCATCCGTTGCTGGAGCGCGTCCGCTTCCTCGCGATTTTCAGCAATAATCTCGACGAATTTTTTGAAATCCGCGTCGCCGGCTTGATCCAGCAACTCGAATCCGGCGTCGCTGAATCCGGGGTTGACGGGCTGGCGCCGGAGGAACAGCTGCGGCGGATTCGCATGACCGTCGACGAACTGCTCGACGAGCAATTTCGCTGCTGGCATGAGCAGCTTCTTCCCGCGCTGGCAGCTGAAGGAATTTGCTTCAAGGCGGCCCAAGATCTCACCCCGCGCGAACTGACGTGGGTGCGCGCCTATTTCCGCGACCAAGTCTATCCGGTCCTGACGCCCCTGGCGCTGGATCAGGCTCACCCCTTCCCCCAACTGGGCAACAAGACGCTCAACGTGGTCGTCACGCTCGATAATCCCGCCACGGCCGCCGTTGAAAAATCGATCGCGATTCTGCCGGTCCCGCGGATTCTGCCGCGCCTGGTGCCGATCAGCGTCGGCCGCCGCCAGCCGCCACCGCTGATTTTCCTGAGCGAAATCATCAAGCTTTGCGCCGGTGAATTGTTCCCGGGATACCGGGTCACGGGCGCGCATGCGTTCCGCGTCACCCGCAACAGCGACCTCTATATCGACGAAGAGGAAGCCGCCAATCTGCTGAAGAAAATCGAGGATGAACTGCGCAATCTGCGCCGCGGCGCGGCGGTGCGGCTCGAAATCGAGGCGAGCGTCGACAAGGCGTTGTTCACCACGCTGTGCGCGCATCTCAGCCTCGCGCCCCGTTACGCCTTCCGGCTCCCCGGGCCGCTCAACATGGTCCGCCTGCAAAGCCTCGCCGACCTCGACCGGCCGGATCTCAAGTTTCCACCGTTCACGCCGGTCAATGTCTCCCCCCTGCGCGACCCCACCCAAATCTTCGCGACCCTCCGCGAGCGCGATGTGCTGCTGCACCATCCTTACGACGCGTTCACGCCGGTGGTGGATTTCGTCGAGCAAGCCGCGCGTGATCCCCAGGTGTTCGCCATCAAGCAGACGTTTTACCGGACCAGCGGCGACTCGCCCCTGGTGCGCGCCTTGATCGAAGCCTCGCAAAACGGGAAACAAGTCACGGCGCTGGTGGAGCTAAAGGCGCGGTTTGACGAGGCGAACAACATCCAATGGGCGCGACAACTGGAGGAAGCCGGCGTGCACGTCGTCTACGGCCTGATCGGCCACAAGACGCATTGCAAAATGTGCCTCGTGGTGCGGCGGGAGGGGAGGCGCATGCGGCACTACGCCCATCTCGGAACCGGTAATTACAATCCGCGGACCGCCCGTTATTACACCGATCTCAGCGCCTTCACCTCGCGCCGCGACCTCACCCGCGATGTCGCGCAATTGTTCAACACGCTCACGGGATTCGGTCGCTCGCCCAAATTCCGTACGCTGCTGGTGGCGCCCTTCGACCTGCACCGCCGGCTGGTGGCGCTGGTTACCCGCGAGACGAGGAACGCCGCGGCGGGCCGGCCCGCGCGAATCATCGCCCAGATGAATTCGCTGGTGGACCGTGAAATCATCGACGCGCTCTACGCGGCATCGCGCGCCGGCGTAAGGATCGAATTGATTGTGCGCGGCATCTGCTGCCTGACGCCGGGCGTACCCGGCCTCAGTGAAAACATTCGCGTGCGCAGTCTGGTGGGGCGCTTTCTCGAACACGCC
>JBEENF010000079.1:0-11703 GCA_041192325.1 Verrucomicrobiota bacterium | reverse complement strand
TCCCACATCGCCGGCTGGCTTCCCCGGCCAGACCTCCACCACCAAGGGTTCCGCCGCCCACGCACCGGGGGAGGCAAGCAGACCCGCGAACAGAAGGATATAAAGGCTGGGGTTCATAGGCATTGGAAAGTGAATCGGCTCAACTTGGCTCGGCCCATAGCTTTGGGGCCATATCATTCATGAGTCCGCGGATAAACGCTCGTCGTGGCGCGCTATTCTTCGGATCCGCCAACAACGCCTTGAGCGTGGGATGTTCGCGCACGTTGTCCCATTTCGCGTGTACCCGAAAAATGTTTCGGAGCCGCCGTAGCGGTACCGCGACGGGACGCGCAGGCGCTTGGCGCCATGACGTACCGCAGGCGCCGGGCATCCCGTGGGGGTGAAGTTGGGACGGACAAGGGAACCCCACCATTCGAAATTCAACGCGTCCCTTGGCGAGGAATTTCGGCGGCCTAGGCGTGGCGCCAAATCGAGTGTAGTCGCCATCTGCGGATTTTCTCGGAGCAGGCGCCGGGCCGCGGCTCGCGCCCCGGGCGGAGGCCGGCTGCGGTAGGAAGAGATCGCAAGCCTGGGGTCGACGTGCAGGGAGGCGTCCACCGCGCGCGAATCTCCGTGCCTCCGGCAGCTCTCGCTGTCATCAACCACTCACTCCCATGAACCTCACCCGTCGCGATTTTTCCAAGCTCGCACTCACGGCTCCGGCCGCCGCCTGGCTGACGCCGTCGCTGCTGGCCCAGCCTTCCACCCGTGGTCGCCCGAACTCCGTCATCAACGGCGTCAACGTTGGCGCGATCACGTACAGCTACCGCAGCCTGCCCGACCAAAGCGCCGAGGCGATTCTTCGTTACGTCCTCGACTCGGGCATCAGCCAGATCGAATTCATGGGCGGGCCCGTCGAGGCTTTTGCGGGTGCGCCGGAAATTCCGCGTTTTGCCGGCCCGCGCGGCGCGGCGCGGACGGCCGAGCAGGCTGCGGCGCTCCGCGAGGGGCAGGCGAAACTGAAGGCGTGGCGGACCTCTGTCTCGATGGATCGTTTCAAGGCGCTGCGGAAACTCTACAACGATGCGGGCGTCACGATCTATGCCTGGAAAGCGCTGAGCCCGGCGATGTCCGACGGCGAACTGGAGTACGTCTTCAATGTCGCCAAAGCCCTGGGCAACACGCACGTGACCCTCGAGCTGGTTACCGACCCGGCGCAGCTCAAGCGACTCGGCACGATGGGCGAGAAGCATAACATCTCCGTCGCGTATCACACGCATCTGCAGGGCAGCATCACGGCGTTCGACCAGGCCTTCGCGCTCTCGAAGGCCAACGTGGCGAACGTGGACCTCGGCCATTACGTGGCCGCCGGCGGCGACCCGATCGCATTCCTCAACAAATTTCACAGCCGGATCGCGAGCTTCCACCTGAAGGATCGCGCCTCGAAGGAGCGCGGCGGAAAAAATCTGCCGTGGGGCGGCGGCGACACCCCGCTCGCGCAGATACTCCAGACCGTGAAGAAGAACGGCTGGAAAATGCCCGCGACGATCGAGATGGAGTACGACGTTCCCGCCGGCTCTGATCCCGTCACGGAAGTGGCGAAGTGCGTCGCATTCTGCCGCCGGGCGCTGGCTTGAAGAAGCTGCCGGAAAACCAGGGGCGGCAGGAGCTCGAGCATTGGGGGTGGGCCGGGGACCCGTGCGGCACTGTTTCCATGCCACCCCGTCTCCACCGGTATTTTCGACCACGTGCCGAGGAACGCGCCGCCGCGGCGGTCGCAGGCGGAATTTTCCGAGGGGTCTAGATTGCGCGCGCATTAGCCAATTCTGACCGCGCGGTCAGAATTGCTCGAGGCGGAGCCGGTCCACCGGGGCGTTGCCTCTGCCGCGCAACGCTCCCGCTTTGCGCTTTACATCGTGGGCCCGCGACCGGTCACGACCGGCTTTCGCGTTTCGTGCCCTTCTTGTTTTTTTGCGGGCTGGAACTTCCTGCGAGCGTGCAACCGGCAGGGGAAGCGCGGGGCATTTGCCCTGGAGTCAGCCCATATTGGCCCATGGGACGGCATTGAACGCGCTCAGCGAGCCCGCAGGGCGCCGCTTCGCTAGGACGCCGCCGCGGCCGGCCGCTTGCGGCGGGCGGACTTTACGGTCGCGCCGGAGTGCGGCACCACGAAGGGCGCGAAAAAGGCGGCCTGACTTGGCGGGTAGCGGCCGCGCAGTCGCACGCTGCCGTCGAGCTGCTCCTCCTCCTGAATGTGGCCGACCGAGTGCAGCCGTGCGATCACGTCGTACCGGTCGTGCGGCACCAGCAGTTCGGTCGAATCGAGCGCCTCCGCGATCAACTCCAGGCAGCGCGCCTCCAGCGTGTCCAGTCCCGCGCGCGTGCGCGCGCTCACAAAGATCGCGCCTGGCACGAGCCGCCGCGCCGCCGAAAGCATCACCGCCGTCGCCGCATCCGTCTTGTTGAACACGGTCACGATCGTCTGGTCGCCCGCCCCCAGCTCGCCCAGCACTTCCAGCGTCGTCGCATAGTGCTGCGGGAAATTCGGATTCGTCACGTCCAGCACGTGTACCAAAAAATCGGCTACAATCACTTCCTCGAGCGTCGCCTTGAACGCCTCGACGAGGCCGTGGGGCAGGCGGCGGATGAAACCGACCGTGTCCGTCACCAGCAGCTTTTGATTGCCGCGCAACGCGAGCTGGCGCGTGGTCGGGTCGAGCGTCGCGAAGAGTTTGTCCGCGGCCAGCACCTGCGCGCCCGTGAGCGAATTGAGCAGTGTCGATTTGCCGGCGTTGGTGTAACCGACGATCGCGCACGTGGGAATCGGCACGCGCTGGCGTTTGCGCCGCTGCACGTCGCGTTGCTTCACCACGCTGGCGAGCTCGGCCTTCAGGTGCGTGATCCGGTCGCGCACGATGCGCCGGTCCTGCTCGAGCTGCGTTTCGCCTTCGCCGCCCATCTTGCCCTTGCCGCGCTGCCGCGAAAGGTGGGCCCACGCGCGAGTCAGCCGGGGCAGCGAATATTCCATGCGGGCGAGGGCGACCTGCAGCACCGCTTCGCGCGTCTGCGCGCGGTCGGCAAAAATTTCCAGGATGACTTCCTGTCGGTCGATCACGGCGAGCCCGGAGAGTTCCTCCCAGTTGCGCTGCTGCGCGGGCGAGAGCGCCTCGTCGAACACGATCACATCCGCGCCGTCGGCCTTGGCGGCGTCGATGAGCTCCTGCGCCTTGCCGCTGCCGAGCAGCAGGGCAGGGGTGGGCCGCCGCAGGTTGACGAGGGTGCTGCGGGTCACGGTAAGGCGCAGATTCTCCACGAGTTCCTTCAACTCCAGCAGCAACTCGGCGCCCTCGCCGTTGGTCATCTTGTCGGTTTGCACGCCCACGAGAAAGGCGCGTTCGAGCTTGTTGGGGCGGGTGTCGTCCAGGAAGTCGGCCATGTAAGGAGACGCAGGGTGCATGGGGCGGCTGGAAACGTCAATCTGGGGGCAAGGAATGAAGTCGACTGGCACGCGGGCGACGCCCGCGTTTGTAGCTGGCGGCCGCTCGCGATCGCATTAACGGAAGGTCCGGATGGTGCGCCCGCGGAAATGCAGCCGGCGGGCGTTAAACGCCGGAAGCTACGCCCGAATTAAGCGGCCGGCAGCCGGACTTCGAATTGCGCACCGCCGCCCGGCGCGTCGGCCACGCTGACGGTACCGGCGTGCGCCTCGACGATGGCTTTGACGAGGCTAAGTCCGAGACCGAGCCCGCGCTGGGAACGGCTGGCATCGCCACGATAAAGGCGGCGGAAAATCGCGTCGCGTTCGGCGGCTGGCACGCCCGGCCCGTTGTCCGTCACGGTGACGATGACCGCGTTCGGCTCGGCGCGCGTGCGGATGCTGACGCGCCCGCCCGCGGGCGTGTACTTGAGCGCGTTGTCGACCAGGTTGTTGATCGCCTGGCCGAGGCGGATTGCGTCGGCCGCGAGCTCGGCGGGCTCGGGCTGGTCGAGCGTGAGGGTGATCTTTTTCTCCTCGGCGACTTCTCGATAAAGATCCGCGGCGCGTTCGGCCAGCGAGCGGACGTCGAGATGGTCGCGGTGGAGTTTGAGCGCCCCCGCTTCCGCGGCGGAGATGTCGAGCAGTGATTCGAGCACGTGCATGAGCCGGTCCGACTCGTTGACACAATCCGCCAGAGCCGCGCGCGCTTCTCCGGGATCTCCGGCCTCCTGGAGCGCCAGTTCGGCGGTGCCGCGGAGCCGCGTGAGCGGCGTGCGCAAATCGTGGGCGAGATTGTCCAGCGTTTCGCGGAGAACGCGCACGTGCGCCGCGTTCTTGTCGAGCAGCGTGTTCAGTTGGCGCGTGAGATGGGCGAGTTCGTCGTCGCCCGTGGGACCCGGCACGCGCGCCGCGAGGTCGCCGGTGTCGAGAATGCGGCGGGTGGTTTCGGAGAGTTGCCGCAAAGGCCGCGTCGCGCGCCATGCGAGCAGCGTGCCCACGACGATGGATAACACGAACGCGGCGCCGCCCGCGGTCAGAAAGGCGCGGCGCAGCGGCGCGAGAAAAATCGCGGGGCTGTCAAGCAGCTGTCCGACTTGCAACAGCCAGCCGTTGGCCAGCGGGCGCATGGCCAGCGTGTAATCGCGCACGGCGGTTTGGGGCACGCGCACGGTCCGAATTTCACGGGTGGCCGTGCCAAACCCCGGAATGGGCAATTCCTGGATTTGGGTTTCGATCCAGTCGGGCGGCACCATGACGAACGCCGCGTTGTTATCCGGCGTGATGAGGCGCACGAAAAATGTGGCGGCCCCCGGCGTGGAATCGCTGGCGAGGCGCGCGTTCAGCCCGGGCGCGCCTCCGCGATTGAAGGCCCCCGCAAAATCGTCGGCACGCCTCTCCAGCGCCGCCTTCTCGCGGTCGTCGAGCGCATCCGCGAGCACCACGTAAAGCGCGAAGAACAACGCGCCGGCGGCCAGCGCAAAGACCAGCGCATATTGCACTGCCAGGCGGAACGCGAGGGACTGGCGCAGGCGTTCAAACATCGGGAAAAGCCAAAGCCGCGAAAGAAACAGCCGCGCGCGGAGAGTCGGGGACCGGGCGCGAGTCATGCCGGGCTGAGCGCATAAAAAGGGTAGCTGAGCGTCGGGCGGGGGGGTGGCAGGGGAGCCCGAATGGTTGGGCTCGGGAGAAGCACTCAGCCATGGGCGCGAAAAAGATAGCCGACGCCGCGCACCGTCTCAATGCGCTGGTGGTCAGGGTCGACCTTCGCGCGCAGTCGCGACATCACCACATCAACCACATTCGTTTGCGGATCGAAGCTGTAGTCCCAGACATGCTCCAGAATCATCGTCTTGCTCACCGGCCGCCCGGCATGCCGCAGCAGAAAGGCGAGTAATGAAAATTCGCGTGGCTGTAGTTCCACCGGCTGCTGACCCACCGTGACCTCGCGGGTGACCAAATCGACCGCCACGTCGCCGGCCGTCACGCGGGTCGTTTCCGGCGACGAGGTGGCGCGGCGAATGAGAGCTTGCACGCGGGCGACGAGCTCCGAGAACGCAAACGGTTTGGTGAGGTAGTCGTCGCCGCCCGCCTGAAGCCCGCGCACGCGATCGTCCACGGAACTCTTGGCGCTCAGCAACAGCACGGGGAGCGGCCGCCGGGCGGCCCGCACGCGTCGCACGAGGCTGATGCCGTCGAGCTTGGGCAACATGATGTCAACGATCGCGGCGTCGTAGTCGGTGGACTCGGCCAGCGCGAGACCGGTCTCGCCATCGGGCGCGTGGTCCACGGCATAGCCGGCCTGCTTCAGGCCGCGAACGAGGAATGAGGCGATTTTGGCATCATCTTCGACGACAAGGACGCGCATGCGGTTGGAAGTTGGAGCAGGTGTCGCGGCGGGGCAAGAAGCGGGAAGCCACGTCGGCCCGGACGCAAAAGAAAACGGCCCCGGCGCCACCCGCGAGCGGCGGCGCCGGGGCCGGTTAGTGCTACCCGGACAAAGGAGAGGCGATTACGAGTTGTCGGCGGACTCGTCCACCACCGCGAAAATCGTTCTGCCTCGCGACCAGAGCTTCACGAGCGCCTTCTTGCCTTCGGCCTTGGCGCTCAATTCCACCGCCTGCTCGGCGGAGGCCACGGGCTGCCGGTCGATTTCCAGGATAATGTCGCCCCGGCGGATCCCGGCGCGGGCGGCGGCGGATTCCGGCTCCACATTCGCGATGACGGCGCCCTTGAGGCGCGCGGGGACATTCAGGGCCTGACGCGTCTCGCCATCGATATCCTCAACGGCTACTCCATTGAGGACGCCCTCGTCGGTGTCGCGGCTGGAGAACGACTCCGTGTTCTTGGCGTTGCGGCTGCCGGGGCGGGTGCCGGCGGTCGCGGTAATCTGCTGCTTGTCCCCATTGCGCAGGACATCGAGGTTGAGCTTGGCGCCGGGCGCGAGCGAGCTGACCTGGAGCTTCAGGTTATTCGCGTCGACGACGGCCTGGCCGTTGACCGCGGTAATCACGTCGCCTTCCTTGAGGCCGGCCTTGGCGGCGGGAGCGCCGGGGACCACTTCGGAAACGAGCGCGCCTCGATTGCCCTGCAGCTTGAACGACTGGGCGAGCGCGGGCGTAATCGTCTGGATGTTCACCCCGAGATAACCACGAACCACTTTGCCGGTCTTGACGAGGCTGTCGGCCACGTGGCTGACCAGGTTGGCGGGAACGGCGAGGCCCACGCCCTGAAAGCCACCGCTGCGGCTGAGAATGGCGGTGTTGATGCCGATGAGACGACCATCCACATCGACGAGCGCCCCGCCGGAGTTGCCCGGATTGATGGCGGCGTCGGTCTGGATGAAGTCCTCGTAGCCCTCGACATCCGCGAGGATGCCAACGTTGCGGCTTTTGGCGCTGACGATGCCGCTGGTGACCGTTTCACCAATTCCGAAAGGATTGCCGATGGCGAGCACGCGGTCACCCACTTCAATGCGGGAAGTATCGGCGAACGTCACGGCGGGGAGGTCCTTGGCCTCCACCTTGATCACCGCGATATCGGTCTGCGGATCGCGGCCCACCACTTTGGCGGTCATTTCACGGCCGTCGTTGAACGAGACGGTGACCGTGTCCGCGCCCTCGACGACGTGGTTGTTGGTGGCAATATAGCCGTCACTGCTGATCACGACGCCCGAACCCAAACCGGCCTGCGGCGCCTGGCGCATGTCGGGCGCGCCGCCGCGCCCGCCGAAGTAATCCCGAAACAAGGGGTGATCCTCCAAGCCGGGCGGGAGCCCCTGATTGCCGCGGGCGGACGTCCGTTTGGCGCGGGTCTCGGTGGTGATCTTGACGACGCTGGGGGAAACGCGCTTGACGACCTCGGAGAAGGAGGCGCGTTCGAGCTGACCGCGATTCACGGGCTGCTCGTCGCGTTTAAGATCGATGGCCGGAGCGGAGTTTTGGGTGGCGTGAAGCCCGGCGAAAACTCCCGCCAAGCTGAGAACGCCGGCCGCCCAAAGGGATCTCCGGCGATGGAGCGAACTGTTGTGGGTATTCATGATAATTGGTTTGGTTGATTTCTTGCCGGGGAAGATGCCACACACAGTTCTCTGGAGCCTTTCGCGGACATTACAGAATTGTAATTGTCGGGTGGTTAGCGTGGTCTGCGGCCCCGAATGCATCGGGCAACCTCCTCCCCTCGGCAGCCGTCTTCAGCTCATGATGATGGGTGCTTCCGGCGATCTCGTTGCGTTGCCGTAAGTATTCCCCCAAAAAACTCCTCTTTATGAAAATCACACGTCCCGCTTGGTCCCTGTTTAGGCGCTTCGCCGCGTTTTCATCCGTATGCCTGCTCACGGCCGCCCAAGCGGTTCCACTTTACTGGGACGGTGATGGCGCCGGGGTCGTGGGCGGAGGCAGTGGGAACTGGAACACCTCGGGCACCACTTGGAGCACAACAGCAGGCGGCTCGACCTATCAGGCTTGGGTCAACGGCAACAATGATGATGCGGTTTTCCAAAACACCGCCGGCACGGTCACGCTCAATGCCGCGGTCACGGCGAAGTCCGTCACCTTTGGCAGCACAGGCTACACCCTCGCCGGCGCCAGCGCCCTCACGTTGGGCGCGACGGGCACGGGCGTGATCGACACCGGCGCCTTCAGCGCGACCATTTCGGCGCCCGTGGCCGGCACGGTGGGTCTGACGAAAATCGGCTCAGGCACCTTGATTCTTTCCGGAGCCAAGTCCTATACGGGAACGACGACGGTGAGCGCCGGCGCGCTTCGGGTGAATGGCACCCTCGCCGCCGTGGGCGCGGTCACGGTGTCGAACAGCGCCACGCTTGGCGGTGACGGCACGGTCAGCGGCCCGGTCACGACCGCGGTGGGTGGCCGCCTCGATCCGGGCACGTTGGCGGGAACGATTGCAACCTTCACTCTGTCCAATGGGTTGACGTGGAATGGTTCGGGTGACGGCTCCGCGACGATGTATTTCGACCTCGATGCGGCGGGGGTCGGCGACCGCATCGCAGTGACCGGCAACCTCGTCAAGGGGAGCGGCACCATCTATCGTTTCGATTTTCGCGGCACGGGCAGCCCCGGGCGCTATACGCTGATTCAAGCAACCGGCACCCATAATTTGGCTCTCAGCGATCTGAGTTACATCAACCTCGGCGCCACACTCAGCGGTTCCTTCGATGTGTCCGATGCGAAGAAGATCGTTTTCGTCATCGGCAACGATGTCCCTCCCGCCATCGCGATCGCCGCTCCCTCGCTTTCGTCCACCAACAGCGGCCCGGTCACGTTTACTGTCACCTACACCGACGATAATTTCGCCAACAGCACTTTGGCCGTCGAAAACATTACGCTGCTCAAGACCGGCACCGCGAACGGCACCGTGAGCGTGGATGCGGGTACGGGCGCCATCCGGACGGTAACCCTTTCGGACCTTACCGGCGCCGGAACTCTGGCAATTGCGATTGCCGAGGGAACCGGCGTGGACGCGACGGGCAAACTGGCTCCGGCGGCCGGTCCGAGCGCCACGGTTGCGGTGTCCAATACGGTGCCGACCTTTACCAGTGCGAGTTCGCGGACCACCGCGTACCGCGGGGCATTCACCTACACCGTGACGACGAGTGCCCCCGCCACCCTGACCGCGACCAGTTTGCCGCCTGGCCTGGTTTTTGACGCCACGGCTGGAATCATCAGCGGCGAACCGTCGGCCGTTGGAAATTTTAATATCCTGCTTGGGCTCACGGACGTTTTTGGTAACCAAAATTCCATGACGCTGGCGCTGAATGTGACGCAGAAGGCGGTCACCGTTTCCGGGCTCACGGTGGTTCCACGCCCCTATGATGGCGGCACGTCGGCCACGCTGAATGCAGCGGGAGTCCAGCTTGTTGGCCTGCTCCCGGCTGATGTGGGGCTGGTTACCCTCAGCACGGCAGGCGCCGTGGCCAACTTCCTCGATCCCAACGCCGGCACCAGCAAGCCGGTGACCCTCAACGGTCTTTCACTGGCCGGCGCCCCCGCGGCAAATTATCTGCTCACGCCTCCGGTGGTAACGGGAACGATCATCGGCAACCCGGCGACGGTGACGTTGAGCAACCTAAGCCAGGTTTATGACGGCTCGGCGAAGTCAGTCACCGTCGTCACAAATCCGGCGGTGCCTTACACCGTAACCTACAACGGCAGTTCCACGGCGCCGACCAACGCTGGCACGTATGCCGTCGTGGCGAATACCGCGTCCCCGACCTTCAGCGGCGAAGCCACCGGCACGCTCGTGATCGCGCCGGCGAACCAGACGATCACGTTTGCGGCGCTGCCGAACCGGCAGATCAACGACGCGCCGTTTGCCGTATCCGCCACGGCGAGCAGCGGGTTGTCCGTAAATCTTGCGGTGAGCGGCCCTGCTTCGTTGGTCGGCTCCAACGTTGCACTTACTGGCGCCGAGGGCTTGGTCACGGTCACGGCGAGCCAGCCGGGCAACGGTAATTACGCGGCGGCGACAACCGTGGTGCGCTCGTTCACGGTTACCAGCCTCCCGGCTCCGGGCGTTTATCTGGGCACCATCAGCGGTGATCGTTCCGATGCCGCGTTCGGCCTGTTGGTGCGTCCCGATTACAGCGGAGTGTTTGCCGGTTACCTGCCGACGCTGGGGATCGGACTCTTCACCCAAGCCGTCCAAGTCGATCGTAACGGTGATTTTTCGGCGCGGTTGACGACGACCGGCACGATCATCGCGATGACCTTGCGCGGTCGGGTTTCGGGCAGCGGAACCGTGACCGGTAGTTTTGATCCCTTTGCCCTTACGTTTAGTGGCACGAGTTCCGGCCCGGCGAGCCTTGGCCTCCCGGGAGGCGAGTCGGCGGGTTTGGCTGCGGTCGAGACCGCGGCTGAAGGCGGATTTGTCCGGCTGGCGGCGACCACCGCAAACTCGGGCGTTTATCGGCTTTCCCTCGTCGGTACATCAGGCACGACAAACATCACGGGATTTGTCGGGGCCGATGGCCGTGCTTACATCTTCTCGAGCGATGGCGTTCGCTCGGCCGGCGCGGCGGCGACCGTGAGCGGGACAACGACCAGCGCGACCTTGTCTGATCAATCACGGGTGGTGCTGACTTTTGCCCCCGGTGGATCGGCGGAAGGAACTTACACCCCCTCGGGCGGCACGGCGCAGCGCCTGGTGGGCGGAACCGAAGTCGCGGGCGCCACGCAGCGCCTCATCAACATGTCGACGCGCGGCCGGACCAGCGCCGGTGAATCGACCCTGATCGCGAGCTTCGTGCTGCGGGGCGATGCCGCGAAACGGGTGTTAATCCGCGTGGCGGGCCCCGCCCTCGCCAACTTCGAGGTCCCGGCCTTTCTGGTGAATCCGAGCCTTGAGCTCTACGCTGGCTCCACGTCTGGCTCCACGTTGATCGCCTCGAACGATGACTGGGGCACTTCACCCGATCCCACGATCGCGAGCCTCATGCTTTCGGCCGGAGCCTTTTCGTTCGGCGGCAACAGCCGGGACGCCGCGTTGGTGACCAAACTCAACCCCGGCAGCTATTCCGTGTTCGCCAACGGCGGCGCCGGAGTGGTGATCACGGAAATTTACGAGTTGCTCGAGACCGGGGAAACTCCCGGCGTGCGCCGCCTGGTGAATATCTCGGCGCGTGGCTCGGTGGGCGTCCCCGGTGAACCGTTGACCGCCGGATTTGTGATCGGCGGCGCCCTGCCGAAAAAGGTGCTGCTCCGCGGCGTCGGGCCCGGAATCGCCTCGGTCCTCAGCTCTGCAGTGGCCAATCCCCGCCTGCGCCTCTATCGGAGAACCAACGTCATCAAGGAGAACGATGACTGGTTCCGCGACGCCGACGCGCCGGCAATCTCCGCTGCGGCGACTGCCGTGGGAGCATTTCCGCTGGGCGCCCAAAGCCTGGACGCAGCCATGGTGGTCGTGCTGGAACCCGGCGCGTATACCGCGCAGGTGGATAGCGTTACCGGGGCCACGGGCCTCGGCCTCGTGGAAGTTTACGAAGTCCCTTGATCAACTGGGAGGCTCCGTGGTGCGCCGAAGGGCGCTCCACGGATTCGCTGCGTTCCTCTCACGAATCGTTCCGATCGGCCGAATTCAGCGCGGGGCTACGGGTGCCTGCGCTGCGCTCGGACGCGGAACACGCATCTTGATTTCCGTCGCCCGCAGAAAATCGAAATCGCAGCCTTCATCGGCCTGCGTTACCGATTCGAGAAACAGCTTGCGGTAACCGCGTTCGGCCGGCGCGACCC
>JBEENF010000078.1:0-11709 GCA_041192325.1 Verrucomicrobiota bacterium | reverse complement strand
AGGCCGCCGGAATTCGCCGCCTGCTGGAGCCGCGGCATGCCGGGTCCGATCAAGCGCGGAGTCAGCCCGACGACATTCAGAATCGCGGTGCGCTCAGCCATAGCGGGCTCTCAGCTCATCGAGCGAAGCCTTCACCACGGCCCCATCCATGTCGTGCACGTCGAGCCGGTCGCCCGGCGCGCGAATCATCGGAATGGTCAGCCGCCCGCCGAGGTGCTCGCGGAATTCCTCCAGACCATCGAGCATATCCTGCCGGCCTTGGGCGCTGCGCACTTCCATGATGGGGGCGAACAGCTGGAAACCGAGCCGCTGGATCACGTTCAGGATGCGGTCCGCGATCGACTCCGGCAGCAGGCCCACGCGTCGGGAGTAAATCAAATCGAGGGCCATCCCGACCGCCACCGCTTCGCCGTGACTCACGCGAAATTCGGACAACTGCTCCAGTTTGTGCGCCGCCCAATGACCAAAGTCCAACGGGCGCGCGGAACCGCGCTCGAACGGATCGCCCGCGGTGGCAATATGCTCAAGGTGCTGGCGCGCGCTTTCGCGGATGACCGCCTCGTAAGGCTCCGGTTCGAACGCCGCGAGCGCATCCACCCGCGCGGCGATGAATTCGAAAAATGCGCCATCGCGAATCAGCGCCACCTTGACGGCCTCGATGAGGCCGGCGCGGCGATCACGGGGAGGCAGCCCGTGCAAAAACGTCAGGTCGTTCACCACGGCGTGCGGTACCCCGAAACTACCGAGCCAGTTCTTTTTGCCAAAAAAATTAATCCCGTTCTTCACTCCCACCCCTCCATCCCCCTGGCTGAGACTCGTGGTGGGGAGTCGGACCAACGGCAGCCCGCGATGCGCGGTGGCGGCGCCAAATCCCACCAGATCGAGCAGCGCTCCGCCGCCCACGGCGATCACGTAGGAATGCCGGCACATGCCCGCCTTTTCGATCATGGACCAAACGCGTTCGAGTTGGTGAAAGTCGTTCTTGATCGCCTCTCCCCCCGACAACGACACGGGTGGCGCGGCGAGCCGAAAACGGTCCCCCTGCGTGGCAAACCAGCGGGTGATTTTCTCGCTCATGCCCGGAAACGGAGTTTCGAGTCCGCCGTCCCAGAACACGAGTGCGCGCACGCTCTCTCCGGGCTCCCGCGGCGTCAGGATATCCGCCAGCGTGGCATTGCCGACGGCGAAAACATCGCGCGTGAAAATGAGGCGGTGGTCATGCCGCAGGGTAATCGGGAAGGAAAGGATGTCGGGTCGTTCGGACATGCGCTCAATTAGGTGGAGGCGGCGAGTCGTTGGGCCCAGCGCCCGAGAGGAACCGCCGCCGCACATACCATGGCGGGAATCCATGCTCCGACCAGCAGCAAAGCCAAGGCGTCAATCAACGGGATGAAAGCCAGCAATCCACCGACCATGCGGCCCAGTTTTGCGGCGGGCGCGCCCGGTTTGTATTCCCAACGCGCAAGGAGGCTCAAAACCACAATGTAGAGGAACAGCCCGCCCACCCACCAAAGAAACGCCGGCCGCGCCGCATGATTGGGCAGCGACGCGAGGGTGAGCGCCAGCAGCCCGCGACAACCCGCCATTAAAATCACCGAGCCGACCCAGCGTTTATGAATCCAATCGTAGGCCAGAATCGTGACCACCAGCGCCGCCGCCCAAAGCAGGGACGCGCCCAACCAGGCCAGCAGGGCGACGCCGATTAGCATCTCCAGCGCGGCGCCCCAAGCTGCCCCGGCGCGGGTCACGGTTTTGCGCGGAATGACGCGCCCGGGACGATGTTGGGCGTCAAACGTGGCGTCAGCGACATCGTTGAAGGTGGCTCCCCCCGCATAAATGAGGCAGCCGGCGATAACCGTGAGCGCAAGCAACGGCCCCGGCGGCCAACTGACTCCAGCCGCGGATGAGAGAACAAGCGCCGCCAGCACGTTACTGGCGACGGAGGGGAAGTTGCCGGCCCGCGCGAGATCGAACCAGGCGCGCAGCGAAAATCGCGGCGCGGTTTCCGCCATGAAGGTCAACGGCCGGCCTCCCGCGCACATTCCTCCGCGAGCGCCGGATCGGCCAAGCCACGCCGCGCGAGCGCATCGAGCGTCCAAGCATATTCCCGCACCAACTGGTCCTCGATGGGCAGACGCATGGGCGCGGGCAACACCTCCCACGTATAGGTCTCCATTTCAAGATGGGTGCAGGCGCCGCGATGCGCCTTCAACCAGTCGAGCGCATCCTCGAGGTGATCGCGCGTATCGTTGAAAGGCGCGCCAGGAGCGGCGTGCAGCGGGACATGAAAATGAACCCGCCATTCGTCGTCCGGCCGCGAAATCTCCGGATCAGCGAGCGCGTCGGGTAAATCCGTGAATCGCCGCCTGACGACGTGGCCATTTCCCACCACGACCTGATGCAGGTACGTCGGCTCCACAAACGCCGCGAGCGCCCGCCGGCCGGCGGCATCCGGCCGCACCCGCAGAGCGGAGCTCAAGTGCAGCTTGCTGAGCCGCAGACCTGCCGCCGCGATCCGATCCAGCGCCACGGCCGCCGACTCGAATTCCACGCCGAGATGGCAGCAGTCGTAGTTGACCCCCACGTATGAGATCAGCGATTCGACCGCAGGGTCGCTCGCGCGCCAACCGGCAAAAAAATCGACCGTCTCAGCGCTCGTTTCAAAGAGGCAGAGTGGCTCGGGCTCCAGGCCCAAGTGCAGATCGTGCCCGGTTTTTTCCGCCAGCTCCTTAATTGCCCGGCCGCAGTTCGTAAGATTGGCAAAAATGGCGCCGCGCCGCGCGGGTTCCGCTGCCACGAAGGGTTTGAAAGAGCCCGGCACCGTGCTCACGCTGCCCGCCACCCCCGGGGGCAATAACTGCGCCAGCAGCTCAAACAACTGCGCGGTGTACGTGACGCGCTCGGGGGACGACCAATCGGGAGCGTAGACCTGCTCCTTTACCCGCGAGCCGTGAAAGCTGCCGTAAGGAAATCCGTTGATCGTAAAAACGTAGCAGTCGTGCCGGTCCAGCCAATGCCGGAAGGCGAGCAGGGCGGAGGGCCGCGCGAGCTCACTCGCGGCGCGCTGGCCCAATCTCAGCCCGATGGCGTAAGGGCGTCCCCGCGCCACGCGTTGGCGCACGAGCAAGGTGTGTCGTTCCAGCGCCGCAAAAGTCTCCGCCCACGTTTCGCCCCGATGGACGTTGGTACAGTAGGCGAGATGGATGCCGTCGTTGAGCTTCATCCGGTTTTTGCTTCGCAAAAACCTAGGCTGATTTTCCGTCGGATACGGAAAATTTCGGGCACTGGGAGAGAAAACGGTGCGGGTTTTGAAACAGCACTTGGTCGACGAATTCCGCGCTGTAGCCGCGGCGGCGCATCTCCAAAGCGGTCTTCGGCACCGCCAGCGGATCGCTGACACCCCAGTCGCACGCCGAGTTCATCCAGATCCGCTCGCGTCCGCAGATCTCCAGCATGTCGACCGCGCGGGGCGGCGACGACTTGGAATCCGGGTAAAGGGTGATGCCGGCCCAATAGCCGCGATCCAGCACGCGCTGAATCGTATGCTCCTCGACGTGATCGATAATCACGCGTCCCGGCTTTACGCCGCGATGGCCCTGCAAAACATCGAGAATAAGATTTGTGCCCTTGAGCTTGTCCTCGAGATGCGGGGTGTGGACCAGAATCAACTGGTCGTGGCGAACGGCGAGTTCCACGTGTTGCTCCAGCACGGTAAGCTCGTTGCGCGTGTTTCGATTCAGCCCGATTTCGCCGATGCCCAAAACGTTTGGCCGGCCCAGAAACTCGGGGATCATGGCCAGCACATCGCGGGCAAGGCCGAGATCTTCGGACTCCTTGGGATTGAGACAGAGCCAGCAAAAGTGTGGCAGCAGGAACTTGGCCGCGCGCGCCGGCTCGTATTCCGTCAGTTGCCGGTAGTAATCGCGAAAGCCGTCGACGGATCCCCGATCGAATCCCGCCCAGAAGGCAGGCTCGCAAACGGCCATGCAACCGGCGGTGACCATGGCCTGGTAATCGTCGGTCGTACGACTGACCATATGGCCGTGTGGCTCAATGTAGCGCATGCGTTATTTGGCCGGTTTTCGCCACGCGCCGAGGGCGGCTTTGCCGGAAGAGGTGGCTTCGGGTTCGGTGGTCGGATCGCTGAGTGACTCCAAAATCCGCCGGGCCCGTTCGGGTTGACCATCGACGAGCAGCGCAGCCGCCTCGCGCAAGGCCGCGCACCGAAAATCGCCGGCCATGCCATGCCGCTCAACCCGATCCAGAAATGCCGCCACCTCAAGCAGCTTCGCGCGAACCGGAATGTAACCAATCTCCACCACCGCCTGCGCCGCCGCCGTCTTGGCGAGAACACTGCCTTGGACGTTGGGCGAATGCGGCGGCATGGACGAAAGGAATGAAAAGTAAAATCCGCTGATTTAGGTCAAACCAAACAAATACCAAGACGGCGCGAAATCAACGTCTCGCCCGGAACTGCCAGGAATGAAAGCGCAACTGAAAGTGCATGGAAGGTCGCATAAATCAGGCTTCCGCGGCGCGGCCCGCCGCCACGTAGGGTTCTTCGCGGAGCAACGGCGTCTGCTTTTGACGTACAAGCTGCCACCACACCCGGGCGTTCGCGATCAGGACGATCGCCACGAGGATGAGAAATACTGCCGTCACGGCCGCATCGACGCGGTTGTTGAGCAATTGGGCCTGCCAGAGCTTGAGCTCGGCCGCCGTACCACCGGCGGCAATCCTGGCCTCAAAGCTCCGCGCCAACGCCAGAAACCCCAACGGGGCCGGGCTGAAAATCTTCATCAATCCCGCGGTGGTTGTGACCGCCAGCAGCCAGCCCAGCGGGAGCAGCGTCACCCACGTGTACCGGGCGCGGCCCATCTTGATCAGAATCGTGGTGCCGAGCGCCAGCGCGAGGACCGCGAGCAGCTGGTTGGCGATACCGAAAATCGGCCAGAGTGAATTGATTCCGCCCAGCGGATCGACGACGCCTTGGTAAAGAAACCAGCCCCAAGCCGAGACGAACAAGAGGGTCGCGAGGGTTCCACCCAGAGTGGATCGCGTATCGCCCAGCGGCTTCCAAAGGGTGCCCAGGAGATCCTGGACCAGAAACCGCCCCACCCGCGTGCCGGCGTCGATGGTCGTCAGAATGAAAAGCGCCTCGAACATGATCGCAAAGTGATACCAGAGGGCCAGCGCGGCTTTGCTGCCGAGGACCCCGGCGAACATCTGCGCCATTCCGACCGCGAACGTGGGCGCGCCACCCGTTCTGCCCACCATGGTTTTCTCGCCGACGCTGGCGGCGAGCGCGTCCATCTCCGCTACGGTCACGGGAAAACCGAGTTGGGTCACCTTGGCGGTGACGACGTCCGCCGTTCCCGCCATGTTGATCGCAAAATACTGGCCGGGCTCCATCGCGCACGCCGCGATCAAGGCCATGATGCCGACGCACATCTCGGTCACCATGGCCCCATATCCGACCACGCGAATATGCGATTCGCGCGCCAGCATCTTTGGCGTCGTTCCCGACGAGATAAGCGAATGGAAACCCGAGATGGCCGCGCAGGCGATCGTGATGAATACGAAGGGAAACACGGGCCCGGCGAAAACCGGCCCGCTGCCATCAATGAATTTCGTCAGCGCGGGCATCTTCAATTCGGGCGCCAGCACCACGACGGCCACGCCCAGCGCCATCACCGTGCCGATCTTCATGAAGGTGCTCAGGTAATCGCGCGGGGCCAGCAACAGCCAGACCGGCAGCACCGAGGCGAGAAAGCCGTAACCCATGATCCACCACGCCAGTGCGGTGCCATGCAGCGTAAGCATTCCCTCCAGTTTCGTGCCGGCGATGAATTGTCCGGCCCAGACAGCGGCCAGCAACGCAATCACCCCGAAGGCGCTGATCCACGCGAGCGCCCGCCCGTTATGACCCGCGCCTCTCATTGCGAGACCCATGATGACGGCGATCGGCATGGTCATCGCGATCGTGAACAACCCCCACGGACTTTCCGCCAGGGCTTTCACCACCACGAGCGCCAGCACGGCGAGCAGAATGATCATGATCGCCACGATGCTCACCAGCGCCACGGCTCCAGCAAACGGTCCCACTTCCTCGCGCACCATTTGCCCAAGGGATTTTCCGCGACGGCGAGTCGATGAAAACAGGATCACCGAGTCGTGTACCGCGCCGCCGAGCGTCGCGCCAATCAGCATCCAAAGCATCCCGGGAAGGTAGCCGAATTGCGCGGCCAGCACGGGACCGACCAAAGGTCCCGGTCCTGCGATGGCGGCAAAGTGATGCCCAAACACCACCCACTTGTTGCTCTTCACATAATCGCGACCGTCCCCGTGCACTTCGGCGGGAGTGGCGCGCAGGTCGTCCAAGGTAAGGACTTTGGCCATCAGCCACGCGGAGTGGAACCGATAGCTAATCGCAAAAACACAGAGCGCCGCGACCACCATCCAAAGCGCGTTCACGGGCTCGTTCCGCGACCACGCGAGGACACTGACCGCCACGGCCCCGGCAAGGGCGACGGCGCTCCAGCCGACGATGCGCAGGATTTTATTGGGGTTCGACTGAGCGGGAAGAACGGTGCTCATGGGGGGAAAGAGGAGCGCGAACGATGGCCGGCGTTTGGAAGCGGCGCAAGCACCCGAATCATCAGCGCGCGCGGCGGAGTTCGTCGTGCGCGTGCAGCCAAGTATTCACGTGGCCAAACCCGCCCGGTTTCACGGCCAATAATATCGCACCGCCGCCAGCCGAACTCTCCGCAAGGCTAAGACCCGGCTCAAGTTCCCGCACGAAGCGCAGGTGGGAAATTCCGAGCAGGCGGCAAAGCGCAAAAGCGGTTTCGCCACCGGTCGCGAAGATCCGACGGACGCCGGCAGCGGCGATCACCCGGGCGGCGGCCGAGGATATCGCGCGCAGCGCCACCCGACTGTCGGAAGGCGCGGCATTGAGCAGAAGCATCGCGACGCCGTGGGTGTTCGCACTCGCGATCGCTCCGTCAATCGCGGGAGCGGGGTCGGCGGGTTGCAGTTCGTAAATGGGCGCGCCGCATTCCTGCGCCAGCCGCTGGCATTGCTCGCGATTGACGGCGTGCGCGCTGCCGCCGATCAGGAGCACCGGCGTGGCGGGGATTTCCGGCCGGGTGAGATTCGCCGGGCGGACGGACGGCAGACGCGCCGCCGCCACGGGCCGGGCCAACGCGCCTGAACCGACGGCGACCCAATCGTCGCCCCCCGCCTCCATTTGCCTGACCGCCGCGCTTAGATCCTCGCTTGAACTCGCATTCGCCAACACCACGTTCGGCGTCAAAGCACCCGCCAGCAAGCGCGCGACCGAGCTCTCCCTCACCGGGCTCAGGGGATCCCGGCCGAATTCGGTTTCCGCGACGGGCCGGCCGTTCACCAGCAAGATCCCGTCGCGAACCGTGCGACCCGCGTTGGGATTTGCGGGCAGGAACAGGATGCGGGTGTTGGGCATGGCCGCGGCCAGCGCAGCCAGTTCCGCGGCCACGGGACCGCGCAGCGTCGAATCGATTTTCTTGTAGAGCAGGCGTCCGCCCGCCGCCTGGCCCTGCGCGATGGCGTTCCGGACGGCGCGCGCGGCCACCTCCGGTGGGGCGTTGCGCGTCTCGGTCGTCAACCCAATGACTTCTTCCGGGTGTGCGCTGGGCCATGCCTCCGCCGATAGCGCGACGGTCACGCGCCGGCCGACCTGCTGAAATGCGGCGGCGGCATCGAGCGCACCGCTCAAATCATCGGCCAGAAAGTACCCGCTCATCCTCTCCCCCCAGGCGCCGTCACGGAATTAGTGCTGGTTTCATCCCTGCATTGGCGCGGCCGCGGGCCGCTGCTGCAAGCGCAAGGTGAACCGGGCGGCGCCTGCGCGGCGCCGCGTCTTCCCTACGAGACTGCCGCCTGACGATCCCCGGCCGGCGCGGGCGCAACCCGTCCGCGGCGAAAAGCGCGGCGCATGCCGCCGGTCACCAAGGCGAGCGTGAGCAGGGAATTTATCGGCATCAACGCCGCGGCCACGAGGGGATTCATGTGACCGGCGACGGCCACGCCCACCGCGAACAGGTTGTAAGCCACGGAAAAAATCAACACCGAGAGCTGCGTGCGGCGCCGAATCGCGTTCACTTCGAAAAGCGCCCGCAACCCGCCGATGCCCCGGCCGAGATAATAGAAATCCGCCTTTCTCTCCAGGATGCCGCGGTGAATCACGGGGGTGCCGCGACAAAGCGCTCGATCGAAGGCGAGGCTATCGTTTGCCCCGTCGCCCAGCATCATCACGTCGGCCGCGCCATGGGCGCCGAGCCAGTCGGCTTTGGCCTGGGGCGTGAGTTCGCCCACGGCCCGGGCCGCGGGGAGACCAAGCTCGGTCGCCATGACCGCGACCTTTTCCTGGCGATCGCCACTGAGGATGAACACCGGATACCCCTTCGCCTCAAGGGCGCGAATTTCTGCGCGAGCGTCGGAACGCACGGTATCGACAAAGCCAAATCGCGCGAGCACCTCACCCCCGCGCGCAAAGACCGTTTCCTCCCCCGCAGCGCCGGCTCGCCATCCCGATCGACCCAGGGACCAGGGCCCCGTTTCCACCCCCCAGCCGACGGCCTCGCTGACGGCCGCAACCGCGGGAGCAGGTACCGCGCCCTCGGGCGAAAAACTCAGGGTCAGGAGATTTTCCAACAGGCATTGACTGACCGGGTGGGGATTACCCTGTATCAAAGCGAGCAGCGCCTGACGCGCGTCCGGCGTGAGCGCGGTGATCGCGTCCGGATTTTGCAGCACGGGAGTCTCGAGCGTGAGCGTGCCGGTCTTGTCAAACACGAGCTTGCGGATGCGGGACAACTTAGACCACAGATCCGCCTCGCGAACGAAAAGTCCCTGGCGGCGCAGGGCGATCGTCGCAATTTCGTCCGCCAGCGGAAACGCGAGCGCGATGGCACAGGGACACGACACGACCAGCACGGCGGTCACGACCGCGCCCGTGCGCAGCGCATCGCCGGTGGCCAGCCACCAACCGACGCCGGCCAGCGCCGCCACCGCCAGGATGCCAATCAGGTAGCCGCGAACGATTCGCTCCAAAAAAACATGTCGCTCGCCCGGACGGTCACCGGGTTGCAGCAGCTGGGCGAGAAGCGATTCCGCCCAGGGTTGGAGTGCGACCACGCGAAGCTCGCCGCGGCCGATGTTGATGGCGCCCGCGGGCACGCGTTCGCCGAAGCGGAAGACGCGCGGCTCGGCTTCGCCGTTGATCGATGCCAGCGAAAAGGTGGCATCGGCGGTTTCCAACCGGCCCTCCACGGGCAAAGTCTGCCCCACCGCGAGCAGCAACGCCTGACCGGCCCGGAGTTGTTCGGGCGGCACGTCGCCGCCTGCCGCCAGCCGCAAGCGCTGTGGTTTGGGTTGCTGGCTGAGCAGCCGGCGCCGATTGCGCTCGACTGCCGCAACCTGCGCCCAGCGACCGATGAGCATCAAAAGGATGAAGGTCGCAACAAAGTCGAAATAGACGAAGCGTTCCTCGCCCGCGAGCCAGCCATAGAGCGATCCGGCATAGGCGGCGACGATGCCGAGCGCGATGGGCAGGTCGATATGCAGGGCGCGCTCCCGCACCGCGAAAAGGGCGCGACCGATGAAATAAGTGCCTCCCACCAGTAAACTGAGGGTGCCGAACGCGAGCGAGAGGACCCCAAACAGCCCCGCCCATTCATAGGTGCTCTCCATGCCAAAATAAACCGGCAGCGCGAAGAGCATGACGTTCATCGCAAAGGCCGCGCAAAGCCCGATGCGCTTCACGAGACCGCGGCTCTCCGGTTCCCCGGTGAACTCGCCCGCGGGGCCCGCGAGGTAGCCGAACGTTTGCAGCCGGCGGGCGAATTCTGCCGCGGAAAACTGTCCGCGCACCCAGCGCAGGCGCATCGTGCCGTATTGCGCGTTGACGTTGATATCGCGGGCGCCGGGTTGCTGCTGAAAGAGGCGCTCAATGAGCCAGACACAGCCCGCGCACGAAATGCCCTGCACATCAAGGGTCAGCTCCGGGATGCGGCTGCGGGCCGGTTCGCTCCCACCGCGCGCGGCGTTTTCGGCCTCCCCCTGGGCAGCTTCGAGCCAGGTGTAGTCACGCGGCTGAAACACGGCGGTGTCCGCCGGAGCGGTGATATCGTCCTTGATGCGATAATAACCGGCGAGGCCATGCTCGTGCACCAGCCGGTAAACATAGCTGCAGCCCGCGCAGCAGAAACCGCTCGTCCGCATCCGGTCGTCGATCAACGACGCGCCGCAATGCCGGCACGTCGGAAGCGGCGGTCCGTCCCGGCCCCGCGGCGTGGTCGGGCTGATCGGCAGCAAGCCGGCCTCACGTGAAACGATCGCGTTCATGTCGTAAAGTTTTGCCAGTGAAAGAGCCGGGCCGGGAGCGCCCTAGAAGCAGACAAAGTTGAGCGGATCGGGCCCCGCGAAGCCAAGCGTTGCCCGCAAACGCCAGCCGATCACCACGGCCGTGGTCAGCGCCAGCGTGGCGCGCAGGCGCCCGAGCCAAAGGGGGGAAAGTTTCTGGCGAACCCAGTGGAATTGCGTTTGCGCCAGCCAAAGCAGGGGCACGGTTCCCAAACCAAAGGCGAGCATGAACTCCACCCCGCGCAGCGCAGATCCGGACAGCAACGCCAGCGCCACCAGAAAATACAACGGCCCGCAGGGCAGCAGCGGAGTGGCAAACCCGAGGGCTGCCGCCGCCTGCACCCGCGAGCGGCCGCGAAGCCAGGCCTGCAGTTTCAGGGTGAAGCGCCCGAGAACTGCCAGTCTTGGCAGGTGACGATCCCAGCGGAGCGCCAACGCCACAAAGAACAACACCAGGACCCACGGGAGCCAACGCAAGGCGGACTGCGAAAACCACGCCAGCGGGGCGCTCCCCAAGCCGCCAGCCAACGCGCCCAGCAGCGCGTAGGCCGAAAGCCGGGACACGTGATAAACGGTGCTGACCGACGGCGCATCCGCCCGATCGCCGCGAACGGGCATCAACGCGCACGCCAGGGGTCCGCACATGCCTGCGCAGTGCAGACTGGTCAGCAGGCCGGCGACGAAAGCGGCGGAGGGCGAATTAACGGCGGCGAGCTCGATCACGGCTGGAAAGATTTTTGATAAAAACCGGCCGCCCCACCCGCGAGAACGCGCAGACGGGAGGCAAGGGCGGAGAGGTGGGGCGGTTAAGGGGGTTCATTTGGCGCCAGGACCCGACGCGAGTGGCACCGCCGCAACCGGATGGTGTGAAGCGATAATAAACCAGGCCGTCCACGCCGCCAGCTGCAGCACGACAGGGACCATCAACCAGAGCCAAAGTCGGGACGGCTTTCGATTCCCCGGATCCTGCGGCGCAGCCTTCATTTCCTGCCCGCCTCCTGTTCCCGCAGCAAACGCGGTTCCGGACCGAGAAACTCCACCTCGCGCTTCAGCTGAAATGTTCCCGCGGTATCCTCCACTCGAATATCAAAATGGAACGGACCCGTGTAGCCGAGGCGGGGCTTTTGGAGCACCAAGGGCTGTACCAGTTCCCCCAATGGGCCGACCTCCACCGGCGCATCGAAGCCCGTCCGACGCAATTCGTCGGGGGGCAGACTCACGCTCAAAACAAAACGAGCCGGGACATTCCGCTTATTCACGAGGCGCACGAGGAACTGATTACGCACATTGGCATCGTCGACGATG
>JBEENF010000077.1:0-11722 GCA_041192325.1 Verrucomicrobiota bacterium | reverse complement strand
GAACACCTCGGCGACCACGAACGGCTGCGAGAGGAAACGTTGAATCTTGCGGGCGCGATAGACGGTCTGCTTGTCCTCTGGTGAAAGTTCGTCGAGGCCCAGGATCGCGATGATGTCCTGCAAATCCTTGTAGCGTTGCAGCACCCGCTGTACTTCGCGGGCGACGCGGTAGTGATCCTCGCCGACGATGTCGGATTGGAGCGCTTTCGAAACCGAAGCCAGCGGATCGACCGCCGGATAAATGCCGAGCTCGGCGATCGAGCGCTCCAGCACGATGGTGGAGTCCAAGTGCGCGAACGTGTTCGCCGGCGCCGGGTCGGTGAGATCGTCGGCGGGAACGTAAACGGCCTGCACGGAGGTGATGGAACCCTTTTTCGTGGAGGTGATGCGCTCCTGGAGGAGACCCATTTCGTTCGAGAGCGTCGGCTGATAACCCACCGCCGAGGGCGAGCGTCCGAGCAAAGCGGATACTTCAGAGCCGGCTTGGGAGAAGCGGAAAATGTTGTCGATGAACAGGAGCACGTCCTGATTCTTTTCATCGCGGAAATATTCCGTCATCGCGAGGGCCGAGAGCGCCACGCGCATACGGGCGCCCGGCGGCTCGTTCATCTGCCCGTAAACCAGCGCGACCTTGGATTTCGAAAGATCCTTTTGGTCGATGACGCCCGCTTCGGACATTTCGTGGTAAAGGTCATTGCCCTCGCGCGACCGCTCCCCCACCCCGGCGAACACCGAGTAACCGCCGTGCGCCTTCGCGATGTTGTTGATGAGTTCGAGAATGACGACCGTCTTGCCCACGCCGGCGCCGCCGAAGGCCCCGGCCTTGCCGCCCTTGATGAAAGGGCAGATCAGGTCGATGACCTTGATGCCGGTCTCGAGAATCTCCGCCTTCGTATTCTGCTCGGAGAGCGTCGGAGCCGGACGGTGAATCGGGTATTTTTTGTCGAACACGACCGGGCCCTTGCCATCCACCGGCTGGCCGGTGACGTCGAAGATGCGGCCGAGCACGCCATTGCCGACCGGCACCGAAATCGGCGCGCCCGTATCAACAACCGCCATACCGCGCACCAGACCCTCCGAGGAGGACATGGCGATCGCCCGCGCCACGCCGGCGCCCAGGTGCTGTTGGATCTCGAGGGTCAGCACTTCTTTCCTGCCAGAGGTGGTGAACTCAATCGTGAGCGCCTGATAAATGGGCGGGATGGCGTTCTCCGCGAACTGAACGTCAACGACGGGGCCGATGACTTGGACGATTTTGCCGGTGTTCATTATGAAAGGGGACGTGAAGGCTGGTGCTGAGGTGCTCAGGCCGCGCTGAACTGCGCGGCGGCAATTTCGAGGATTTCCTGCGTGATGCCCGCCTGGCGGGCCTTGTTGTACTCCAGCGTGAGATCGCCGAGGAGCTTGGTGGCATTGTCCTTGGCCGTCTTCATGGCGACCATGCGCGCGCTATGCTCGGAAGCCTTGGCGTCCAGGGCGGAATGGTACACTTCACGATTAACGTACAGCGGCAGCAACGCCTCCAGCACCGTGGTGGGATCCGGTTCGAACAACATCTGGTTGGTCATCACCGGAGTCGTCGTTTGCTGACCCGTTTCATGGCGCAGACCGGCGATCGCTTCGCGCACGCTGGACAGCGGCAACAACGGCAGCACGGTTGGAATTTGGACGAGCGTGTTCCGGAAACGGGGCCAGATCACTTCCACGGTATCCACGACACCATCGAGAAACTGCTTGGTCATGAATTCCGCCACGACCTTGATGTCGCCGAACGCGACGCGATCGTTGGCGGGAAAGTCCGCCAGCAAATCGCGCCGGGTACGGGCAATGAACTGCGCGCCCTTGCGTCCGATGACGGCGTACTTGGCCGGGGTGCGGATATCGAGGACGGTCTTGAAAATATTCGCGTTCAGCGGACCCGCCAAACCCTTGTCCGAGGTGATGAGAATAATGCCGCGCGTCCGTACTTCGCGGCGGGCAAGGAAAGGATGTTGTGACTCCTCCACCCGCTCGGCGAGCGCGGCCAGCATGGTCGCGAGCAGCTCCGCATAAGGTCGGCCGGCCAGCGCCGCCTGCTGGGCCTTCTTCATCTTGGAAGCGGCCACCAGCTCCATCGCCTTGGTGATCTGGCGGGTGTTTTTGACCGACTTGATGCGTCGGCGAATGTCGCGTGTGCTAGCCATGCTCAGCGTTCAGCTTAACCTGCGAAGCCGGCTTTCCACTCTTCGCACGCGGTCTGCAGCTTGGCCTCGAGATCCTTGTCGAGGGCCGCCTTCGTGCGGATTTCCGTCAGGAGCGCGTCTTTCCGGGAAGTGAAGAAATCCTTCATCGCGGCGGCCGCCGCCACGACTTTTTTGGTTTCGATCGCATCGAAGAAATTCTTCTGCATCGCGAAGAGAATCGAGACTTGGAGTTCGATCGGCACCGGGCTCAAGGCGGGTTGCTTGAACAACTCCACGATGCGGGCGCCGCGTTCGAGCTGCGACTTGGTTTTCGCGTCGAGGTCGGAGCCAAATTGCGCAAAAGCGGCGAGTTCGCGGAACTGCGCGAGTTCGCCCTTCAATTTGCCGCCGACCTGCTTGGTCGCCTTGATTTGCGCGGCGGAGCCCACGCGGGAAACGGAAAGCCCCACGGAGACGGCGGGGCGGATGCCTTGATTGAAGAGATCCGTTTCGAGAAAGATCTGGCCGTCCGTGATCGAGATGACGTTCGTCGGAATGTAAGCCGAAACGTCGCCGGCCTGAGTTTCGATGATGGGCAGCGCGGTGAGTGAACCCTTGCCATCGAGCCGGGCCGAGCGCTCCAACAGGCGCGAGTGCAGATAGAACACGTCGCCCGGATACGCCTCGCGGCCGGAGGGTCGTTTGAGAATCAGGGAAATCTGCCGATACGCGACGGCATGCTTGGAGAGATCGTCGTACACGATCAACGCATCCATGCCGTTTTCCATGAACCACTCCCCCATCGCGGCGCCGGAGAACGGCGCGAGGTATTGATTGGCGGGGTTGTCCGCGGCGGGGGCCGCGACGATTACGGTGTACTCGAGGGCGCCCGCGGATTCGAGCGCGGACATGGTGCGAACGATGTTCGAGTTCTTCTGCCCCACCGCGACGTAGATCGAATAGACCGGGCGGAACTTCGGGTCGCCGCTGGCCAGGCCCACCTTGTTAATCTTCGCCTGATTGATGATCGTATCGATGCAGATCGTGGTCTTGCCCGTGCCACGATCGCCAATGATCAGTTCGCGTTGCCCGCGTCCGATCGGGATCATGGAATCGATCGCCATGATGCCGGTGAACAGCGGCTGCGAAACGGATTTCCGGACGATGATGCCGGGAGCGATTTTTTCGACCGGATACGATTCCTTCGCCGCAATCGGCCCTTTGCCGTCGACGGGATTACCGAGGGCATCCACCGCGCGGCCGAGCAGCGCCTTGCCGACGGGTACGGAGAGAAGTTTGCCGGTGGTTTGGACCTCGTCGCCTTCCTTCAGCTGGGAAATGTCGCCGAGCACCACGCAACCGACTTCGTCTTCCTCGAGATTGAGCGCAATCCCGATGGTGCCGCCGGGGAACTGCACCATTTCATTGTACATCACCTCGGAGAGGCCGTCGATCTTGGCGACGCCGTCCGCCACGGTGCGGATTCTGCCGGTGTTCTTCTTCACCGCCTTGCTCGAAAGCTTGGCGATCTGTTGTTCAATCTGGTCGAGGACAGTGCTCATTCGCGGAAAAAATTTGGGCTGGAACGCAGTAGTAAATTATCAAACGGCCGCCGCCAGGGTGGCGAGCTGGCTGGCGACAGAGGATTCGTAAACATCGTCGCCCACCCGCACGCGCAATCCGGCCACGAGCCCGGGATTCGGTTTTGAAACCGAAGCGACGGGCCGGCCGTATTTTTTGGTCATGGCCGATCCGATGGCCGCGAGAGCGGCCGCGTCGATGGCGCCCGCGTGTTCCACGACTGCGCGACCACGGCCAAATTCGGCGGCAACAAGCCGCTGGTAAGCCTTGAGCACCGCCATGGTGTTCGCCGGGCGGTGCTTTTCCACGTACTCCAAAACCCCGGCCACTCGGTCGGAGGACAGCCGGTTATCGTCCAGGCTCAGCTGGAACAGCTGGCGGGAGAGTTGTTGAATCTGTTTTTTGGCGGAAGCCATCGGCGCAGGGTGACGGAGGAGAAGAGCGGTGGAATGGGTCGTTTAGACGCTCGTCAGTTCGCGGGACGCGGCCTCGTTATAGGCCGCGCGATCCGTATCGCTGAGTCTCTTCGCGAGCACGCGCTCCGTGGTCGTGACGACGAGACGCGCGATTTCGGTCCGGGCATCAGCGAGCATTTTCTTGTGCTCCAGCTCGATTGCCTGCTGCGCCTTGACCAGCAAATCGCTGGCGCGGGCGGTGGCATCCTGCGTCTGCCGGTCGAGGAAGTCCTTGGCGGATCGTCGCGCGTCTTCGATGATGCGCGAGGCTTCCACATTGGCGTTCTTGATGATCCCGGCCGTCTCCTGCTGCGTCGCAGCCAGCTTGGCCTGCATTTGCTCGGAGTACTTGATGCCGGCTTCGATCTTCCGGTTCCGCTCTTCCATCGTCGCGGTGACCGGCTTGATGCCGAACTTGTACAGCACCCCCAACACCACGAGAAAGCTGATCAGCTGATAGACGATGTATTTGGTTTCGACTCCGAAATGCTCGAAGGTTTGCCGGAGGCCGTCGATGGGACCGGCGGGGGCGGCATGCTCGGCGGCAGCGGCGAGGAGGAGTGGCAGCGTCATGACAAAAAGGGAAGTGGCAGCGCGGGCGAACCGCGCTGCCGGAAACATTACTTGGCCAGGAACAAAGCGAGAATGCCCAGACCTTCGGCCAGCGCCATGCCGATGATGGCTTGAACGAGAACTTTGCCGGAAGCGGCCG
Source organism: Verrucomicrobiota bacterium (assembly GCA_041192325.1). Classification (GTDB taxonomy): domain Bacteria; phylum Verrucomicrobiota; class Verrucomicrobiia; order Opitutales; family Opitutaceae; genus ER46. The sequence continues at coordinate 6,812 of JBEENF010000077.1, read as the reverse complement.
GATTGCGACCGACGGCTTCGGCGGCCTTGAGCCCGATGAGACCGACACCGATGGCGGCGCCGAGGAGACCGAATGCGCTGGCGATATTGCCCTGCAGTTCAGCGATAGTGGTGATCATGTGGTGTCTTTTCTTCTTTTGGTTGGATTGCCGTCGTGCGCGCCGGGGCACGCTCCCAACGGGAAAGTCTTAGTGGTGCGCCTCGGCCCCATGACCGTGTTGGTCGTCATGGGCGTGGTCGTCGCCGTGATTCACCAGCAGTCCGATATAGACCGAGGTAAGGAGCGTGAAGACCAGGGCCTGAATCAGGCCGACGAGCAGCTCCATAAAATAGAACACAAAGAAGAAGCCGGTGCCGTGGAGGAGGTTTTCTCCGCCGAAAACGTTGCCAAAAAGGCGCACGGAAAGGGTGAAGGGCCGAATGGCGATCGAGAAGACCTCGATCAGCCCGACGATCAGGAACACGAGCGAGAGGATCGGGTACAACCAGCCGGGCGTTTCCGACTTTTCGGCTTTATTGCCGAAAAGGTCTTTGGCGATGATCGCAGGGCCGGCGAATTTGAGGACGATGATGGCCCAGGCTCCGAAGGAAATCAGGGCCAGTGCGATGGTGCCGTTGAAATCGGAGTTAAAGGGACGAATCAGCGGCCGGGTCATGTGGAAGTGGCCATCCACGTCGTGACCCCAACCCACCGTGCCCACTCCGGGCAGGAGCCCCATCCAGTTGTGAAACAGAATGAAAATGAAAAACGTGATCAGGAGCGGAAAAGCGGTGGGGAAGGCGCGTTTGCCGATGATGGGTTCGAAGATATCCCGCAGCGCTTCCATCAGCGATTCGATCACAGCTTGCCCCTTGCTGGGAATAACCGCCGGTTTGCCGATCAGCCAGAGGACGACCAGCACCAGCAAAGCGGATACAGTCCAGCCGGTGATCATGCTGCTGGTGATCGTCCAGCCTTGTCCGAGGTCGAAACGCGCCGCGCCGGGGGCTACGCCTTCACCTTCAGCCGCGTACAGGCTCACCCCCAGAAAAAATGTGGCGAGATAAGTGGCGAGTTTGGTGACCCGTGACATGCGTGGGCGAATCGATGGGAACAAGGTAAACGGTAAGGAAATGCAACCACCCTCCCCTCCGTCAACCTTCGAAATCGGCCGGGAACGCCCGTGGCGCATGCAATTAGGGGCAGCGTTTTGTGACGCGCACCAGCTTATGGCGCCGCGCTCCGCCGCAGCGCCACCAGCGAATAGTGCTGCTCCGCTCGATTCTGAAAGACGGTTTCCGCTTCAAACGGCCACGGTAAATCCGCCAGTGCCCAGCGGCCATGCGCCGCAAGAGTGGCCCGCGCCGCCTCGTAGTAAGGCGCAAAATCGGTGCGGAAGCTCAACTGGCAATCTGGCGTGGCGTGATCCGCCAATTCGTCCAGTAAGTCAGCCTGAAGGATGCGATGTTTATGATGCCGTGACTTCGGCCACGGATCGGGAAACAGGATCAAGGCCTGGGAGATGCGACGGTCCGCCGGCAGCGTGCGCAAAAATGACCGCGCTTCCGCGCGCAGGAAATACAGATTGGGCAGTGCCGCCCGAGCGCTTTTACGCCGGGCGCGCTCAATTCTCTCACTCACAATGTCGATCCCAAGGCAGCGGCGCGTCGGATGCGCCTCCGCATAGGCCGTGAGATAGTGGCCGTGCCCACAGCCCAACTCCCAGACAAACTCCGTGACACCTGCCAGCGCACTCTCCAGTTGCCCCGCCAGTTGGGCCCGGCGATTCGCCAGAATTTCCGCATAAGCTGCACTGGCCCGCGCCTCATCCATGGGTGGCGCCCTTCTGTCCCCTACCCGCTTCGATGCTCACCAACAGGACGGATATATCCGCCGGATTAACGCCGCTGATGCGACTCGCCTGCCCCAGGGTCATCGGCTGAACCTCCGCCATTTTCAGGGCGCTCTCCTTTCGTAAACCGCTTATGGTTAGGTAGTTAATACTCGATGGGATGGTGACGTTCTCGATCTGCGCCAGTTTTTCCACCTGCCGCTCTTCGCGGGCCAGATAGCCTTGATAACTGATTCGGTAGATCACTTCGTCTTTCACCGCCTTTGGCTCGCGCTCGAAATCTTCCGGCAAGATTGTCGCCCGATCCCGCCGAATTTGTTCAGCCCAAGTACCCGATGGCCCCCGCGTCGTTTCCAACCGTCTAGTCCAGGCGGCGATCGCTTTGCGCTTGGCTTCGATCCGGTCGAGCCGCGTGGGGGAAACCAAACCGTGCGCCGCCGCATGATGGCCGAGGCGGAGCTCGGCGCTCGCATGATTGAACAAGAGCCGGTGTTCAGCGCGACTGGTGAACATTCGATAAGGTTCGTTCGTGCCCTTCGTGACCAAATCATCGATAAGGACGCCGGTGTAACCCTCGTGCCGCTTGATCAGCATGGGCGGTAGTCCCCTCACCTTGTTCACCGCGTTGACCCCCGCCACCAGTCCCTGTGCGGCCGCTTCCTCATAGCCAGACGTGCCGTTGATCTGCCCGGCAAAAAATAGCCCCGCGACCTTTTTTGATTCCAAGGTGGGAAAAAGCTGGGTCGGCGGGGCAAAATCGTACTCCACCGCGTAAGCTGGCCGCAACAGAACGGCTTTTTCCAAGCCCGGAATACTATGCACCAAACGCAACTGAACGTCGAATGGCAGACTTGTTGACAAGCCATTCACATAGAATTCGTTGGTCGATCTACCCTCGGGCTCCAGAAAAAGAAGGTGCCGTGGCTTGTCGGCAAAACGCACAAATTTGTCCTCAATACTGGGGCAATACCTTGGTCCGACGCCCTCTATTTCGCCACTGTACATGGCCGAGAGATGCAAATTATCGCGCACGAGCTGGGCGGTCTCAGCGGTCGTGTAGGTCATCCAGCAGGAAACTTGTTCACAACCGGGCGTCCAACCCAACCGGCGCTCCCGCGTATGTTCCACGTGGAACAAATCCCCGGCATCACGGGTGTCGTGGAACGCGAAAAGCGTCGGGTTCACGTCGCCGCGTTGTTCATCCATTTTACTGAAATCAAGACTGCGGCCGAGCAGGCGAGGGGGCGTCCCGGTTTTCAGTCGTCTGAGTTCAATGCCCGCCGCCATCAAGCTGGCGGAAAGCGTCTTCGCGCTAAAGTCTCCCAGCCGGCCACCTTCGTTTTTGTTCTGACCGATATGCATCAAACCCCGGAGAAAAGTGCCGGTGGTCACAACCACGGCCGGCGCGCGGAATTCGATCTCGAGATTGGTACGGCAGCCGACCACGGAACCGTCTTCAAAGACCAAGCCCGTCACCATCGCTTGAAATACTTGCAGGTTGGCCTGCAGCTCCAAGGTATGCTTCAGCCGGTGCTGATAAGCCTTCTTGTCGCATTGGGCTCGCGGCGACTGAACCGCGGCGCCCTTCGATTCGTTGAGTAAACGGAATTGAATGCCGGTGACGTCCGTATTGATGCCCATCTCGCCGCCCAAGGCATCAATCTCGCGGACCATTTGTCCTTTGGCTTGGCCGCCGATGGCGGGGTTGCAGCTCATCTGGGCAATCGTGTCGATATTGCCCGTCAGGAGTAGGGTGGAGGCCCCCATACGCGAAGCGGCCAGAGCCGCCTCCACGCCGGCATGTCCGGCGCCGCAAACAATTACGTCAAATCTTAAGTCGTTGTATATCAAAGTTTTATAATTTCCACTGCTCCTCCGGGCAGCCGTCATTTGCCAATGCAAAACGAGGCGAAGAGCTGGTCGAGCATGCGTTCGTTGTCGATTTTTCCCGTGATCTCACCCAAGGCCGCCAAGGCGGACCGCAGGTCGCTGGCGAGCAGCTCGTCGGGGGTGGTCGCTGGTTCGTTCAGCTTCGCCAGGGCCCGCTGCAATCCTGCCTTGGCTTCCTGCAACGCATGCGCGTGGCGGGCATTGATCGCGATAACCTCATCGCCGCTCACCGGCTGCAAGCCGTCGGCCCGGGCGGTGATTCTGGCCACCAGCTCCGAAATACCGGCGCCCGTCAGGGCGGACACCGCCACCGTCTCAAGCTCCGGGGGAAACTGGCGCCCCGCCGCTGCGCCCGCGGGGGCGAGGTCGCTTTTGTTGAAGATGGTCAGGCTGGTGGGCGACGCCATGCGCGCGAGCAATTCCGCCGGCAAGGCTTCCGGCCGCGTGGCGTCCACCATGACCAGCAGCAAATCCGCTTCGTCCAGCCGCTCGCGCGTCTTCTCCATGCCCAGCTTTTCCAGCGGGGCAGGGGAGGCGTTCAGCCCCGCTGTATCGATAATCCGGAGACAATGCGGTCCCACCATGATCCGCTCCTCGATGAAATCCCGGGTCGTCCCCGGCTCCGCGCTCACGAGCGCGCGGTCGCGACCCACCAGCCGGTTGAGCAGGCTGCTCTTGCCGACATTCGGCGCGCCCACAATCACCGTCTTGATGCCCTCCCGCAGCAATTCGCCGTAATGGCTCGTGGCCAGCAACTGCCCGGTTTCCGCCGCGATGCGCGCGATTTCCGCCGCCAGCGCGCGCCGGTCTTCCGGCGGCAGATCCTCCTCGGGGAAATCGATATACGCTTCGACGCGCGCGAGCACTCCGAGCAAGGCATCAATCAGCGCCGCCATCCGGCGGCCGAGCGCGCCACGCAACTGCTGGTGCGCCGCCGCCAGCGCCCGCTCGCTCCGCGCGTGAATCAGATCCATCACCGCCTCGGCCTGGCTGAGATCCATCTTCCCATTGAGGAACGCGCGCTGCGTGAACTCCCCGGGTTCCGCCGCCCGGCAGCCCCGCGCCAGCAAATCCTCCAGGATGCGCTGGGCAATGAAGGGATTGCCGTGGGCGGAAATCTCCAGCGCGTCCTCGCCGGTGTACGAGCGCGGCCCGGCAAAAAAGGTCACCAGCGTTTCATCCAGCAATTTTCCCCCGACGGCACGGTAGTCCACCCGCCGCACCCGCCGCGGCTCGGCGGCCAAGCCGATCGCCCCGGCAATCCGCCGTGTATCCGGCCCGCTGACACGAATGACCGCCAGCGCCGCCACGCCGGTCGGCGTGGCCAGGGCGGCGATGGTGTCGGCAAAGCGTGACATGGTTAACCGGCAACGCTCCCCGGCCGGCCGCGCCAAGTCAAATTCGCGTGACGACCGTCCGCATTATCCGCTTCCCGCGCCGTCCGAATCGCGGTTCGCTCCCCGGCGGTGGCGGCCGCAGCCGTACGAGCCGATCAGTGCGCGTCAATCACCAGCGGCGCGACGCGGGCCCCGTCGGTGACTTTGTCCCCAGGGTAAACGATAACCCGATCCCCGGCCTTCAGTCCCTCGAGGATTTCGGTCGCGACCCCGTTGGTGCGACCGGTTTTCACCGTCCGCAAGCGCGCGCGGCCCTGTTCCGCCACAAACGCCTGCCAGGCTCCCCGTCGTTGAAAAAGGGCGCCGGAGGGGGCCTGCAACGTTTCAGGGCTTTCCCACACCACAATGCGCGCTTCAACCCGATACGCATCCCCCAGCGTGGCGCGGCGCTCCAGCGGTTCGGTAAAATCAGCGACGGCGTAGACCCGCTGTTCCTCCACGCCCAAGGCGGAGATCTTCGTGAACGCGGAAGGTTCGACCAGGCGTACTCGCGCCGCCAGTGCCTCCGACCCGCCCCACTGCTCCAAAATCACCCGCGCGCCAGGACGAATTGCCACCCCATCGCGCGACAACACCTCGACGCGCACTTCGAGATCCGTGGGATCGCCCACCTCCATCAGGGGAAATCCAGCCGGCACGACGCGCGAGCTCTCCTGCAACACCCGCAAAATCCGGCCGCCTACGGGGGAGGTAAGCACGATCGGCTCCGCCCGTTTCCAGTCATTTGCCCCGGGTGACGCCGGCTGCCCCCGGATGAGCAAGGCTTGGGCCTGCTCCAGCTCGAATTCGGCGACCTTCGACGCAAATTCCGCGGCGCGGACGTCCTGCGCGCCGGTTTCCGCGCGCATTTGCGCCAGATCGTATTCTTGGGCGGACAGCACTTTCTGCTCCCGCAGCACCTTGGCGCGTTCGAACTCCGCCGCGGAAAGTCGCGCACCAGCGGATGCACGCGCGCGCTGCGCCGCCGCCGCGTCCCGCGCTGCGCCCGCCGCCCGCACCCGCGCTTCCGCCTGCGCCTGTGAGCGGGCGTCGAGAAAATCCACTCCGCCGGGTTCAAGCACCGCGAGCACGGTCTTACCCGCCACGACTTCCGCGCCCGCTTTCCAGTCGATCCGGCGAAGCTGGCCGGCCACCGGCGCGGAGACGACATAGCGGTTCTTTACCCGCGTCATGCCCTGCTCATCCACCGTGACCACAAGTGGTCCGCGCCGAACTGCAGCCGATTCCACCGGGACAGCGCCGGGCCAGAGACCAATCACGATCAGCGCCACCAGCGCGAGTCCGCCGAGCAGCGGCAGGCTTGGTCGCCAGCTGCGGGTCGTCGGCTTGACGGGCCGGGGTGAAGGTGAGGGCGCTGATTTCATGGAAGGCACGACGCGGGCCGGTAAGTCACTTGAAGCATTCACAATGGGCAAGCGAGTAGGGGACCGTCAGTCCAACGCCTTGAGCGCGATCACCAAATCGATTTCGGCCAGTTTGCGCGCCGCAAACCAGGCCGACACTGCCGAGGCCGCGGCCACGACCAGCACGGCGAACGCGTAGTTCGACGGGGTAAGCACCAAGGGAAGCCGGACCGTTTCGGTATTCACGGCTTGCAGGATGACGCGCGCAAAGCCGGAGCCCAAGACCAACCCGAAGGGCAGCGCCACCAGCGTCAAAATCACCAACTCGCCGACGAGCACCGCGCCCACTTC
>JBEENF010000076.1:0-11727 GCA_041192325.1 Verrucomicrobiota bacterium | reverse complement strand
CACCATTTCGCAGGGAGACGGATGGCCCACGTTTACTGATGCGGTGGAGCGCGTCCGAAAAATGATTTCCCTCCCCTTGCCATGCAGCCACAGTTACCGCTCATGAAAAAAGAGGCCATTCTTACCAAGATCAAAGCGGAGAAAGTCGTGGCATTGATTCGCGCCGATTCACTGGATGGTCTGCTGGATTGCGCCAAGGCGCTGGCCGCGGGTGGACTAACCAGCATCGAGCTGACCATGACCACTCCCGGGGCGATTCGCATGCTTGAGAAAGCCACCGCAGAGCTGCCGGATTTTCTTTTCGGTCTCGGCACGGTGCTCGACGCGGAAACCGCCCGGGCGGGCATGCTTTCGGGCGCCAAATTTATTGTGACGCCGGGGGTACGGCTGGACGTCATCGAAGTCTGCAAGCGCTACAGCGTGCCGATTTTTTGCGGCGCGTTCACGCCCACCGAAGTGATCGCGGTCTGGGAAGCAGGCGCTGATGCCGCGAAAATCTTTCCCGCCGAGTTTTTTGGACCGAGCTACATCAAGTCGCTCAAAGGTCCGCTGCCGCAGGTCGAGATGGTGCCGACCGGGGGCGTGAACGAAACGAATGTGGGCGAATTTCTAAGGGCCGGCGCTTACGCCGTCGCCGCCGGAAGCTCCCTTGTCGACGGCAAGGCGTTCAAGGAGAAAAACTGGAACGCGATTACCGCGAAGGCGAAGGCGTTTGTCTCAGCTGTCGCGGCCGCGAAATAAACGGCCGGGCAGGCAGGGGCTGCAACACGCCGTCAGCCTTTTTCGGCCGGCAAATCATGGCTTTTCTCCAACGACGCCCTCCTGAGCCCGTCGCTTTCGTCGCGCGCGTTCACTGGCTCGTGGCCGCCTCCATCCTTGCCATGACGACGCTGCTCCTCGTGGTCTTGAGTCAGCTTCCGATCGAGTTCGGCTCGCGCACATTTTATGTCAGTTTCGGAGTCGGTGCGCTTTACGGCCTCACCGGCGCGCTGGTCTGGAACGGGCATCCGCTCGGACGGGTGCTCAGCTATCCGTGCAGCATGCTTTATCTGCCGCGGCCCCAGTTGGGCTTGGAAATTTTCCGCATCATGGGCTCGGCGGAGTTTCGGGCTCATTTCGCCCGGCGCCGCTGAGGCTCACAAGAATTTGGCGATGTCGGGCAACCGTTTGGCCCGCCGCCCGGCGGCGTCGCGAACGAAGTACGGATCCTCTTCCACCGCGGCTTCGACCTCCTCCTCACCTTCCGTTTCCTCCTGCTCGTCGATCTCGTTCCCTTCGCCGTCGGTGAAAATCCAATCCTGTTCCTCGTCGAAAACATGCGTCATCCGCCGCGCCTCGGGTTCGAGCACGAGCGCCGGATTTCTGACCCGACCTCCCTTCACCATCTCAAAGAGACAGGGATAATGCAGTTTCTCAAAATGGGCGAGAAACCCGCTAACCCACTTGTTTTCCACCCCTTCGCGGCGGTTCAGCAACACCACATCAGAAAAGTGCACACAAGCTTCGTACCACGCGAGCAGCGGCGGATTTTTCTCCGCCAACTGACAATTCACCACACAGAGAATGCGCCCGAGCTCGGCGCCTCGCGCTTCAAGCCAGCCCTTGAACACCTCGGTTTGCTCCACTGGATCGCGCCGGCCACTGGTCACGAAAAACACGTGAGTCGCTTCTGGCGGGAGTTCCGCCGCGATCGTCTCCTCCTGCCATGACCAGCGACCGCCGACGGGAAGCTTCACGTCAAAATCATCCGGATTTTCGTCGTCCGCCAGCAACACCACCGGGTGATCCGATGCCGCGAGCGTGCCTTCAATCAAATCGGCGATGACTTCGCGCCGACCGGACCCGCTGGCGCCAAGGATGAAATAAACGAGAGGCTTTTTCGCAGACATTGTTGACCGTTTGGAAACTTCCGGGAAGGGCCGGCCGAAGACGACCGCAAATCATTCCCTTGGTTCAATCCAATTAGAATTTAATCGTCCGACACTGCGCCTGCTGCCGCAGCCAGTGGTCGACCAGCACGAGGGCCACCATGGCCTCTACGATCGGTACCGCGCGCGGCACAACACACGGATCATGCCGGCCGCGACCCGTCAGTTCCGTGGGTTGACCCTGGGTGTCCACCGTTTTCTGCGGCTGCAAGATCGTGGCGGTGGGCTTGAATGCGACGCGGAACACAATTTCCTCGCCGTTGCTTATCCCGCCTTGGGTGCCGCCCGAGCGGTTCGTCACCGTCCGAATGCGGCCATCGCGGGTCTCGAAGGCGTCGTTGTGCTCGCTGCCGCGCAGCGCCGCGCCGGCGAACCCGCTGCCGATCTCAAAACCCTTCGTCGCGGGCAGCGAGAGCATGGCCTTGGCAAGATCAGCTTCAAGCCGATCAAACACCGGTTCGCCCCATCCCACGGGAACGCCACGAACGCGACACTCGATCACGCCTCCCACCGAATCTCCTTCGGAGCGCACCGCCTTGATCCGCTCAATCATCTTTTCCGCCGTTGGCAGATGCGGACAACGGACGGGCGTGGCTTCCACTTGGGCGAGGGTGGGAAAATCCTGCAACGCGTCGGGTGGCATCACGATGTCATGTACTTGCGACAGCCACGCACGGATTTCCACGGCAGCGCCTCCCATGCCGGTGACCGAGTTCAAAACTTTCTTCGCGATCGCCCCGGCTGCCACGCGGCCCACCGTCTCACGCGCGGAGCTCCGGCCCCCCCCGCGATGATCCCGCAGGCCATACTTGGCCTGGTAGGTGTAGTCGGCATGGGAGGGACGAAACTTCTCGCGCATCTCATCGTAGGCGCCCGGTCGTTGGTCGGCATTACGCACCAACATGGAGATCGGCGCGCCCGTAGTCCGGCCTTCGAAAATCCCTGAAAGGATCTCCACTCGATCCTCTTCCTTGCGCGGCGTCACAATGTCGCTCTGACCCGGCCGACGCCGATCAAGCTCGAGTTGGATCTCGGCGGCGGTCAGCGGCAATCCAGGGGGGCAACCGTCCACGACAGCCCCCACGGCAGGACCGTGGCTTTCGCCCCATGTCGTCACGGTGAAGAGTTTACCCAAGCTGTTCGGCATCGCGGCGCGAGAGCGTTGGTGGCGCGAACAAGTCCGGCAAGGGCAAATCCCGGCGGTCCGACCGGTTGTATTCGCCTGCGGGGGCAACTTCCCCCCCGGCGCCGGCGTCAGAACAAACCACACAACACCGTTTACAAAAAGACAGCGTTGGCTTCTCTTCTCCCCTCCCGGCGCTCTGCCGCAACCTTTTTGACCTCCTGCATGACTCCGTGTTTTGCCCGTTTGCGCCTCGCCGCTCTTTTAAGTCTAACAGCCTTTGCGGCGCGCGCCCAGCCGGCCACCGCAGTTCCTCCACCGCTGCCGACCAATCCAGCCCCCACCACGGGGCCTCGTGAGGACGACCCTTTGGTGCAGATCAAACTGCCGGATGCGGATTTGGATTCCATTCTGACTGCGCTGGAAATGTACACCGGACGAACCGTGCTGCGGCCCGCCCAACTCCCCACCACGACCTACAATATCAAGATCGACAAGCCGGTCCCAAAGTCCCAGGCGATTCTCGCGATCGAAACCGTCCTGGCGCTCAATAACGTGGGCGTCGTAAAACTGGGCGACCGTTTCCTGGTGGTGACGCAACTCGCGATGACCGCGCGGAATTCGCCCGAGATGATCACCGGCTCAGCCTTCGATCATCCCGCCAGCGGCAAGATCGCCGTAAAAGTTTTTCAGCTGGAATTTCTGCGCGTGGCGGAAGTCCAGCAGCTCATGCAGCAGATTCTGAATCCGGGTACCGGCACGCAAGTGATTCCCCTGCAGAACGCGAACGCGATGATGGTGACGGACAGCGTTGCCAATCTCCAACGCGTGGAGGTCTTGCTCCAGCAGCTCGATCGCCCGGTCAGCGCCGGCATGAAGCCCAAGTTCTACCAATTAAAGAACGGCGCGAAAGCCAGCGACCTCGTGCAAAAAATTCGGACGATTCTCCAGGGCACCCTGCAGATTCAGCTCGGGACCGCCACCAGCTATCAAGCCGACGACCGCACGAACCAAATCGTCCTCGTCACCGATCCGCGGCAACACCCGTTCTTTGATGAATTGATTGATCGCTTGGACGTGCGCGCCGACCCGAACACCCGTAACGACGTCATTTATCTCAATCACGCCAAGGCCGTTGACTTGGTGAATGTGCTCAGTCGTGTCATCACCGGCCAAACCCAAGCCGCCCAGCGGCAGAACCCCCAGTCTGTCCGCCCTGGGATGACCGCGCCGCCAGCCAACCAGCCGGCCCAACAGCCAGCTGCGCCCATCGCGAACCCGTCGGTCAATGCTGCCTTGGAAGGCATGGGCACCGGCTCCAACGAATTCAGCGCGCTGATGACAGTGGCGCCCGATGAACGCAGCAATTCAGTGGTCGTTTCGGGCACCGCCGACGATATCCGTCTCATCACGGAACTGATCAAAAAACTTGATACAATCCTCGCGCAGGTGCGCATCGAAGTCGTGATCGCAGAGGTCACCCTCGATAACAATCATGACTCCGGGATCGGGCAGCTCGGACTGCAGGTCGACGGCAACAAGCTGATCGGATTTTCGGGTTCCGGCGCGGGTTTCTCAGTCGCCGGCTCGGCGGGCACGGGTTTCGCCACGATTACCCGGGGAGCGTCCGGCGCTTGGGACCTCGCGGGCACGATCGCTCTCGGGACCACTCGGCGCCGAAATAACACGACCATTCTCACCGTCCCTGCGGTCACCACCAGCCACGGCAAGAAGGCCGTCATCAACGACGGTGAAACCCGTCCGGTAATTACGGGGACCACCACCATTCCCGGCGCCGCCACAGGGGCGACCACGAGTTCGCAAATCCAGCAGCAACAAATCGGCACGACCCTTACCGTGACGCCGTTCATCGGCAACGACGGTTCGGTGCAGCTTGAGCTGCTGCAGGAACTCACGGACGTCATCGACACCGTCACCGTTGACAACAACACCCAGTACGTCATCGGCACGCGGCGTACGGAAAATTACATTACCGCGCGTGATGGCGAAATCATTGTGCTCTCCGGCTTCCGCAAGAAAATCGATTCGCGCCAAACCAGCCGGCTGGGGCCGATTCCCATCATCGGCGACATTTTCGGCTCGAGGAAAAAGGACCGTTACCATCAGGAGCTGATCTTTTTCCTCCGGCCCCAGATCCTTACGAACAACCCGGCAACCGACAACGCCGACACCATGCGCAAGGTGGATCAGCTTCCCACGCGCGATGAGATCAAGCAGCAGCTGGATCCGAACTTCCAGCCGGCGCCCAAATCCGTTCTCGATCGGATTTTACCGCAATAAGCGCCGCTCCGCTGGTCCAGCCCACGGTCAGCCCATCGCTTCGAACTCCGCGCGAAAACTTCCCCGCAGTTAACCGAACGTGAACCGTCCGCGCCCATGACCGTGCTTGATCAGGAATCCTTGCCCGCTTCCCTTGCCGGATTGCTCACCGACGAACAACGACAGGCGGTGATCGAGGCCCCGCGCGAAAAACGGCTTGAGACCCTCGCATCGGCGCTAGCTCGCCCGGAAACGGAAGTGCTCGGCAAACTGGCGCAAGCCGCGGGACTGGACATCGCCACCAATCTTGCAACGGATCCGGACGCGCGTGGACTTCTGCCGGCGCGCATCGTTCACGAATATCAAATCATTCCGATTCGCTACGCCACGGAGAATGAAGAGCAAAGGCGGACAGGCTCGGGGTCGGATCAAGGGGGTGATCCCGCACGGTTGATTCCGCTGCATCTCGCGACCGCCTGGCTGCCGGATGCCACGATGACGGACTGGCTGCGCACCTTTACGGTGCGACCGCTGACCTGGCACCTCGCGGTCCCCGAACGGGTGCACCAGCTCATCATCGAGAATTTCGGCGTCGGCTCGGGTTCGCTTGAGGATACGGACGACGGCTACGTCGCGCCCGAGGCGCAAAAGGAAACTGACGAAGTGGTGGACGAGGATGCTGCGGTGGTCCGCTTTGTTACGGATGTCATCTCCCAGGCGATCGAGGACCAGGCGACGGACATTCACTTTGAGCCACAGGAGGGCCAGCTACGCATCAGATACCGCGTGGACGGCCTGCTCGTGCCGGTCCCGGTCCCCGAAAATCTCCTGCGCTTCCAGGACGCCATTATCTCCCGCCTGAAAATCATGGCGCGGATGAACATCTCCGAGAAGCGCCTGCCGCAGGACGGACGCATCAATTTCAAGGCCAACGGCATCGTTTTGGATATTCGCGTTTCGACGGTCCCGACGATTTACGCCGAATCAATTTCGTTGCGGCTGCTGAATCAGAAAAAGGAAGCATACACGATGGATCGGCTCGGCATGAGCGCTGAGGAGCAGGCGCAAATCACGAGCATCCTCGACTATCCCCACGGCATCATTCTCGTCACGGGTCCGACCGGATCGGGCAAGTCGACCTCGCTCAACGCCTTTTTGCGCAAAATTAATTCCACCGATCTGCGCATCATTACCATCGAGGACCCGATCGAATACGAAGTGCCGGGCGTCAACCAGATGCAGGTGCGGCCCGAAATCGGCCTGACTTTTGCCGACGCGTTGCGGCACGTTTTGCGGCAGGATCCGGACGTGATCATGGTGGGCGAAATTCGCGACAAGGATACCGCCGAAATCGCCATTCGCGCTTCGCTGACGGGTCATCTGGTGTTCTCAACCCTGCACACCAACGATGCCCCCGGGGCGATTACCCGGCTCGTCGATATGGGAATTGAGCCGTTCCTCGTGGCTTCCGCCATCGAGCTCGTGATTGCGCAACGCCTCGTTCGCCGCCTCTGCCCCGAATGTTCGCGGCCCGCGCCCATCACCCGGATCAAGTTGCAGGAGAGTCTGGCCATTCTAGGGTGCAATCCGGCGGAAGCGGATAACATTGAGGTGCTAAAGGCGCCCGTGGGCTGCGATCGCTGTCGCGGCACTGGGTATCGCGGCCGCATCGGCATCTTCGAAATTTTTCGCCTGAACGACGAAATGCATGAATTGGTGCTGAAGCGGGAAAGCACTCGCACGCTCGCGGACTGCGCCAGAACCCACGGGATGCGCACATTGGGCCAGAGCGGCTGGGAAAAAGTGAAGGCCGGTTACACCACCTTCGACGAAGTGCTGCGCGTAATCACGGTGACCGAAAAGTAGCGCATGGCCCGTTTCGCCTATACTGCGCGCGACCGATCCGGCAAGACCCTCGCCGCGGACCTTGACGCACCCAGCCGGCGGGATGCCCTTCGCCTGCTCTCCGCGCGCGGGCTGCAGGTCGCGAGCGTCACGGAGGTGGCTATCGCAGGAAAGCCGCGGGCCGCGGCAGTTGGCGGCAAGCCGGCGCCGCTTTCCCGCGCGACGCGAAACAACTCGGCGTCCGCGCCCCGGCGGGACGAATGCCTGCCGTTTTTGGAATCGCTTTTCGACCTCCTCACCAGCGGCCTCTCCGCCGGTGAAGCCGTGCGCTTGTTGTCAGTGCGCATCAAGGAACCTCGCCTTCGCGATCTTTGCGCCGGATTGTGGGTCCAGATCAGTGAGGGAGCTCCGCTTTCGCGCGCGATGGCGAATTCTCCCCAGGTTTTCGACCCCTCCATAACCAATCTGATCCAGGCGGGCGAGGCCACCGGATCGCTCAACGACACGGTCGCCAGATTGATCACGCACCTTACCGAACAACGCGAACTGCGCCGGCAACTCCTGCTCGCGCTCGCTTACCCGGTTTTCATGGTGTTCGTCGCGGCGGCCGTAATCATTTTCTTCCTGACCTTCCTGTTGCCGCGCCTGCAGGGTCTGCTTGGCTCGCTGGGCGGCAAGATGCCGACCTCCACCCGTATCCTGATCGCGATTTCGGAATTCGCGATTCACTACGGCATCTTTGTCGTCATCGCGTTGGTCTTCGCCGCCATCTCGTTCTGGCGCTGGCGCGCGACGGAATCCGGTCGCGCGACGACGGACGCCTGGATGCTCAGGCTGCCGCTGCTCGGCCCCTTCGGGGTTGCAAGGACCGTGCTGGCTTTCAGTCAGACGTTATCCGTCCTGCTGGAAAACGGGATCACGGCCGCCGAGGCGCTGCGCATGACCGAGAAACAGATCGACAATCGCGTGCACCGCGCCGCGTTCAACACCGCCACCGCTCGCGTCTTGGAAGGCGAGTCGCTTTCCCTCGCGCTCACGCGCACGGGCTGCTTTCCGGATTTGGTCCTCGACCGTCTCGCCGTCGGGGAAAACACCGGCAACATCGTCCCAAGTTTGAAGCAGATTGCTGTCGCCTACCAAAAGCTAATTTCCGCCCAGCTAAATATGTTTACCAAGGTGATCGCGAGCGGCGTGTTAATGACGGTCTTCTTTTTTGTCGGCTTCATCGCGTTCGCCATCGTGAACGCCGTTTTTGAGGTCAGCGCGAGCTTCAACATGGGACGTTAGCCGGGCGCGTGATTCCGCGGACGGTGGGCCTGATCTTGCGGGCAACTGACACCTGTCGCGTTAACCCTCTCCTGCCCTGCAGCGCCGCCACCGCTCCGCCCGTTTACGCAGTTTTTTTCCGACTCGGCACCCGCACCCACCGCATACCCGCCGCCTCAGCGGCCCGCATTCCCGGCTCTGCATCTTCAAACACCAGGCATTTAGTCGGTGGAACACCCATGCGCTGGGCCGCAAGCAGGAACATGTCAGGCGATGGTTTGCCGTGCTCCACGTCCTCCGGGGTTATCACCACCTTGAACAGCGGCGCCAGCCCGGTGAGTTCCAGCATTCCCCGCACAATCACCCGCGGTCCGCCCGAGGCGATTGAAACGGGATGCGTCAGCGAAACGCGGCGCGCGATCTCGACGACCGGCTCGATGAGCTTCGCGTCCTTCTGCAGTTCCACGAAAAGCGCTTCCTTGTGATCAAACACCGCGTGAACGTCGATGGTCAGCCCGTAGTGGTTTGCGATCAACTCGGCCACCTTCCGGGTGGGCACGCCACCCAGCGAGTAGAATAATTCTTCATCGAGCGCCACGGTAAGACCGACGGCGCGCATGGCCTCGTCCCACGCCCGATAATGCAGCGGCATGGTGTCCACCAACGTTCCATCGAGGTCGAAAATGTAACCGGCGAAATCGCCGTCCGGGATCACAAGCTTCATGCGAACGGTCACGTTCGCATCCGGCTTTTTAAGTTCAATCTCAACTTTGACGAGCGCCCCCGGGAGCGTTCGCATGCCTTAGGGGATTTTGGGGGCGAGGTTGCACGAATTCACGTTGTTCTTTGCGCGCCCGCCGCCAGGCTTGGCGTCCGCCTCCCCCATGAAAAAATACGTCGTAGAATTTATCGGCACGTTCTTCCTTGTTTTTACCGTCGGAATCGCTGTCCGCCAGGGCGCTCCCTTCGCACCTTTCGCCATCGGCGCCATCCTGATGGTCATGATCTTTGCCGGCGGCCACATTTCAGGCGGTCATTTCAATCCTGCCGTCACGCTCGCCGCTTATTTGCGGGGCCGCTGCGACGCGCGGGATGTCACCCCGTATTGGACTGCGCAATTTCTCGCGGCCGGGGCGGCTGCGCTCGTCGTCAATGTCGTTTTGAATGGTCGCGTTACCGGCGCTGTCGCGGCGCATCCCACGGTTGGTTCATTCATCGTGGAATTTCTTTTCACCTTCGCACTCGCATGGGTCGTGCTGAACGTGGCGACCGCGAAAAGCACCATGGGCAATTCGTTTTATGGGCTGGCCATCGGATCGACGGTTTTGGTCGGCGCCATTACCGTCGGCGGAATTTCCGGCGGCGCGTTCAACCCGGCCGTCGGCCTCGGCGTGTTCTTCATGGGCCTCGAGTCGGCCAAGCAGTTCGCAATTTACCTCGTCGCAGACTTTGCGGGAGCCGCGGTGGCCGCAGTCGCCTATCGGCAGATCAACGGTTTGGAATAAATGCGGTCAACGACCGCTGCGGAAAACTTTCCGCAGCGGGTCGCAGCGCTTCGCGCGGGCCAAAGCGCGGCGATGGACGGCCCGATTAGCGGCGAACGCCGCGAGTCAATCGACTGGCCGGTTTAGCCGCGGCAGCCGCGGTCTCAGCCAGCGCTTTTTCGTCGAACAGGGCCGAATAGATATAGGGAAAGCCTTCGATCTTTTTCCGCGCCACCGCCATGCCCATGTAGCGTTCGATCGAACGCGCGTCGCGGACATCCTCTTCCGTCACCAGCGTAAAGGCATCCCCCGTGGCTTGCGCTCGGCCAGTGCGGCCAATGCGGTGCACGTAATCCTCGGCGTTTTCCGGCACGTCATAATTGATCACATGGGAAACCCCGGCGATATCCAATCCGCGCGCTGCGATGTCCGTGGCGACCAGCACTTCAAAGCGCCCGCTCTTGAACCCATCCAGCGCTTCGATGCGTTCGCGCTGGCTGCGATCGGAATGCATGACGCCCACCGTGTGGCCTTTGCTGACCAGCCGATGCGCGATCCGATCCGCGCCCATGCGCGTCCGGGTAAAGATCAACACGCTTTTGAAATCGGTCTGCTCAAGCAGCAACTGCAGGAGATCGAATTTCTGGGAAGCCACGACCGGGTAAAAGGCGTGTGACACCGTTTCCGCCGGCGAACGCTGGCGGCCGATTTCGACCTTCACCGGGTTGCGCAGGGCCCAACCCGCGAGCTGCTCCAGTTCCGGCGGCAGCGTGGCGGTGAAAAATAAGGTCTGCCGGTTCTTGGGGCACTTTTGCACGATCCGCTTCACGTCGGGCAAAAATCCCATGTCCAACATGCGGTCGACTTCGTCGAGCACGAGAATCTCCACCTGATCCAGCGAGCAGTTGCCCTGTTCCAGATGATCGAGCAACCGGCCGGGAGTCGCGGCCAGAATGTCCATCCCCCGCCGTAGATCGTCCGTTTGTTTTCCGTAGCCGACGCCGCCGTAAACGATGGTGACGCGGAGATCGGTAAATTTGGCGAATTTGTGAAACGCCTCCTCCACTTGAAGGGCGAGCTCACGCGTGGGCTCTAGAATCAGAACCCGCAGGGGACCGTGGGCTCCGAGCCGTTGAATGATCGGCAAAGCAAACGCCGCTGTCTTACCCGTGCCGGTCTGAGCCGAACCGATCACGTCGCCGCCCTGCAGCACAACGGGGATGGCCTGCTTCTGGATGGGCGTGGGCTCAAGATACCCCATTTCCTGAACGGCGTAAGCGAGCGCATCACTCAAACCCAAAGCTGTAAACGCGGTGTCCATTTTCGGGACATTGACCGGCGTCGCGGGCTTTACATCTATCGTGCGCGGATGATCAAACGTTTTGTCGATGGTCGGGCGCTCGCGCTTGGCCGGCCCCCGGTCGAAATCACCCCGGGGCCCGCCCCGACCACCCGAGGAGCGGGAATCATGGGCCCTGCCGCCTCCCGAACCCGACCCGCCGCGCGAACCCGTTCCGGCGCGATCATCGCGCCTCGGTCCCTGGTCGTCACGGCGCGGCCGCGCTTCGTGCGCCCCAGCTTGGCGTCGCGGTTCGCGGGACTGCGGTTGCGGCTTATCCCCGGCTGATTTTGGCGCCGGGCCTTCTCCTCGTTCGGATCGCCCTTCGCTTCGCGACATCGACCCGTGGGCCTTTGCGGGATGCGCCTGGTGAGAGGGGGATTTACTGGGAGCCGGAACCGATTTCTTGGAACGCGAGGGCGAAATGGAATCTCGCAACTTCGCAAAAATTTTCTTCAACAT
>JBEENF010000075.1:0-11840 GCA_041192325.1 Verrucomicrobiota bacterium | reverse complement strand
ACACCAAGCAGAACGTCGGCCGCGCGCACATCTCCGGCGTTGAAGCGGAGGCCCGATTCGTGGTGCCATTCCTGCCCTCCTGGGCAAAAGGCCTGCAGGTTTTCGGCAATGGCACCGCGCAATCTCTCCGCGGCGCCGACGTCGCTGACTTCAGCGAATATATGTCCCGCTCCGCCAATTGGGGGATCAGCTTTTCCCGGCCGCGCTACAGCATGATGCTCAATTGGAATTACCAGGGAAGAATCAAGGGGCTGATCCTTACTGGCGTCGAACCCGGCTCCTATCGCTACACCGCTCCGAAGACATTTGCGGACCTGAACGCGGAATTTAGAATCACGCGTGTGATCGCCCTCTATGCGGTGGTGAAAAACCTATCGAACACCGTTTCTTACGGCGAACGCTATGGCCCCAATGCCGCCCCCTATGCCAAAGTTTTTTCCGCCAGCGAGTATGGCCGGCAAATGACGGTCGGAATCAAAGGATCTTTTTAATTCGTTCGCATGAATCTGCTCCATTCGTCTCGGCGCGCCTTTCTGCAAACCGGAGGCCTGCTGGCGGCCGGCGCGGTGCTTTCGCCGCGTGCCTGGGCTCAAGTCCCGGGCGCGAATGACGCCATTCGCATCGGCATGATCGGCCTTAATGGCCGGGGCGCAGGGTTGCTCAAGGTATTCCGCCAGGTCAAAGGGGTTCGCATTGTTGCCCTTTGCGATGTCAACCGGGAGGTGCTGCAGCGCGCAGAGAAGACGTTCAAGGAAAAGAGGGAGTCGGTCCGCACGTATGAGGATTTGCGCGAGATGCTGCCCCAGGCGGATGTTGATGCCGTGGTGATTGCCACGCCCCATCACCAGCACGCCTTGCAGGCGGTTTGGGCGTGTCAGGCCGGAAAAGACGTGTACGTCGAAAAACCGGTGTCGCATAACATTTGGGAGGGCCGGCAACTCGTCGCTGCAGCCGAAAAATACCATCGAATCGTGCAAGCGGGAATGCAGAGCCGCTCGCGAGGGGCGATCCGTGATGCCGTGGAATGGGTCACGGCGGGTAATCTGGGCCGAATCGTTTCGGCCCGCGGCCTCTGCTACAAGCGCCGCGCCAGTATCGGTAAAACGGCCGGACCGCAGCCGATACCGGAGACCGTGAATTACGATTTGTGGCTGGGGCCCGCGCCCCACGCGCCCTTGCGCCGCAAGAATCTCAACTACGACTGGCACTGGCAATGGGCGACGGGTAATGGAGATTTGGGCAACCAAGGCGTGCACGAGATGGATATCGCGCGTTGGTTCCTCGGCGAAAGGGGCGCTCCGCCGCATACGCTGAGCGTCGGTGGCCGGCTGGGATATGAGGACGATGGTGAGACGGCGAATACGCAGGTCATCCTGCACGAGTATGCGCGCGCTCCCCTGATTTTCGAGGTGCGTGGCCTGCCGAACAAACCTGACACGGAGAAGATGGACGAGTACCGCGGCGCATCCGTCGGCGTCGTGGTCACTTGCGAGGGCGGTTCGGTGGTGGTCGACGCGCGTCGCGTGGAAGCTTTCGACCGCGAGGGACAAAGCCTCCGTGAGTTCAAGGCGCACAAAGGAGACTTCCTGATGGGCCACTTCCAAAATTTCCTGGACGTCGTGCGTAGTCGGAAGACGGACAGGTTGAATGCGCCCATTGCGGTCGGCCACGTCTCCAGCGCCCTGTGTCATCTGGGGAACATTTCGCAGCGATTGGGGAAGCCAAGCCGCGGAGGCCAGACGCGGGAGAAAATCCAGGGAAACGCTGCGCTGGCCGAGGCAGTCGCGCGGATGGAGGAGCACCTCGTTGCCAATCGAATGGACTTGAAAAATGCCCCCGTGGCCATGGCAGCACATCTGACATTTGACGGAGCAACAGAAAAGTTCGTGGCCAATGCTGACGCCAACGCGCTCCTGACACGCGAATACAGAAAAGCCTTCGTGGTGCCCAAACTGGCGTGAGATTCCTCACTTCGAACCGGTAGACCGAAGCCGGCGCGGCCCTTAGTCTGCGCAATTGCCCTCATGAATAACTTGTTCGACCAGGCCGAAAATCCGTCCCGCCGCCGGTTAATTGAGATGCTGGGTATCGGCCTCTGTTCGCTGCCTCTCGTGGGACACGCGAGTTCAGTGGGCGGCCCAGCAGGCGCGCCGAAACCCGTGCCACCGCTGACGCAGCTAAACCGGTTTCCGCGCATGGTGCAGGAATACTACGTGCGGCGACTCCGGGAAATTGAGCAGGCAGGAAATGCCCGACGCGCTGACATCACCACCCTGACCGCGGCCGAAGCTTATGTCCGCGAAGTCAGGGAAAAGATTCAGTCATCTTTTGGGCCGTGGCCGGAGAAAACCCCGCTCAACCCACGAGTTACCGGCGTGGTCGAACGCGATGTTTATCGAATCGAGAAGGTCATCTTTGAAAGTCGGCCCGGGTTCTTTGTTACGGCGAATCTTTACCTGCCGAAGCTCTCCGGCAAACGACCTGCGGTGCTCGGGACCTGTGGACACTCCGACAATGGCAAAGGGCACAAAGCTTATCAGTCATTTTGTCAGGGGTTGGCGCGGCTCGGCTATGTCGTACTTATCTTTGACCCGATCGGTCAGGGGGAACGGAGTCAGTATTCTGCCCCGGAGCGACCCGGCGGGATGGCGGTTGGATCCGGGCAGCATATGCGCATCGGACGGCAGCAGCAGCTCATCGGAGAATTCTTTGGATCGTGGAGAGCGTGGGACGGAATTCGCGCGATCGATTACCTCCTTACCCGGCCGGAAGTTGATCCTGCGCATCTCGGGGTTACCGGTAATTCTGGCGGTGGCACCATGACGACGTGGCTCGCGGGGGTGGATCGCCGGGTGACGATGGCGGCCCCGGGGTGTTTTGTGACCACGTTTCGGCGCAACTTGGAAAACGAAATCGGCGCGGACGACGAACAGTATCCGCCGCGAATTCTCGCGTTGGGATTGGACGAGTCTGATTTTTTTGCGGCGCTGGCGCCGAACCCAGTGATTTTACTGGGGCAGGCCAAGGACAACTTTGACCAGCGCGGACTCGCCGAGGCATTTAGCCGAGTGCAGGCGCTCTACCGCGTGTTGGGGCAGGAGAAAAACGCGGCGTTGCTGATCAACGATGATTATCATGGTTACTCGCAGCCGCTGCGCGAGGCGATGTACACCTTCTTCAACCGGGCGACCAAGATCTCGAATGAGACAAAAGAGCCGGAGTTAAAGCTGGAGGAAGATCAGACGCTGTGGTGCACCGCCAGTGGACAGGTTGCGGAGCTCAAGTCGCGTCCGGTGTGGTCTTTCTCCCGCGAAATCGCCGACCGTCAGCGCGACGCGCGTACCAGGCTGGATGGAGCGGAACTGGCGCGGGCAGTCGCCGGGGTGCTCCGTTTGCCCGCGCGATCAGGTCTCCCTGAATTTCGCATCCTGCCGCAGTTGACCGCGCGGCGCTACCCGCGAAAGCACGCTAATAGTTTCGCCGTCGAAACCGAGCCGGGAATATTTTCGCTCATTTACCAAGTGAGCGATGAGCCGGTTCTTTCGCAGCCTTCACGCTCCGAACGCCCGGCTGTCCTCTATGTGCCGCATCTTTCCACGGACGCTGAACTGCGGGACGATCCCTGGGTGCGCGAGATTTTGGGCGCCGAAACGGGATCGGCGATCTTTGGCTGCGATGTTCGTGGCGTCGGCGATTCGCAACCAAACACTTTTTTGCCGGGAGTGGGGGGCGATTATTGTTATGCGATGCACGGTTTTATGCTGGATTCTCCCTATGTGGGCCAGAAAACCCACGATCTGCTGCGTGTCATCGACTGGCTGGCGCAATGGGGACACCGGGAATTGCATCTCGTGGCAAAAGGGTGGGGCACGATTCCCGCGACGTTTGCCGCGCTGCTTTCCCCCCTCGTGACGCGGGTCACTCTGAAAAACTCTCTGACCAGTTTCGGCGAGGTGGCAGGTGCAGAAGACTACCGTTGGCCGGTGTCCTGTTTCGTCCCGGGCTGCCTCAAAACCTTTGACTTGCCCGACTGTTACTCGGCTTTGGCGCGAAAGCATCTGCGCCGAGTCGAACCTTGGAACGCGTCGGCTCGGATGAGCTGAAACGCCCGCGGCATGCCTCCCCTCTTGAAATCAACCCTTGGCTGTTTCTCTTCGCGGGTCTCCGGTTGCGCGGCTGCGCTGGCCCTCCTTCTATCCAGCGTTTTGTCTGCCGCCAGCGGCGTAAAAGCGGCCGCCGAGCAGTATCCGTTACAGAATTACCTGACCGGAATTGCGCAGCAGCAATGGGCCGCCCGTAACACGCAGCTTGCCGGCATCAAGACCGGCGCCGATGTGACGGCCCGTGCTGATTTCGTCCGGCAGGAGTTTCTGCGTGCTTTGGGTGGTCTGCCGACGACGGGCGCGCCCCTGCAGGCTCGGATCTCCGGCACCCTCGTCCGGGAAGGTTATCGCGTGGAGAAGTTGGTTTTCGAGAGTCAGCCCGGCTGTTTTGTGACGGCGAACCTGTACGTGCCGACGGGGGCGGGACCGTTTCCCGCGATTTTGGGCGCTCAGGGCCACAGCACGGAAGGGAAGGCCTACCCCACGTATCAGATTGCGTTCATCAATCTGGCGCTGCGGGGCAACATCGTTCTTGCCTTCGACCCGCCCGGCCAGGGGGAGCGCTTCGAGCAGCGGAACGCCTCCGGCCAGATGGAGCTGCTGGGCCACTTCAGTCCCGGCCTGCAGTGCATTCTGACCGGAGGAAACATCGCGCGTTATTTCATGTGGGATGCGATTCGCGCCGTGGATTACCTTCTCACCCGTGATGATGTGGACCCCAAGCGGATCGGCGTCTGCGGTAATTCCGGTGGCGGCACGCAGTCGGCGTTTCTGGGCGTCCTCGAGCCGCGGATCGCCGTGGCGGCCCCTTCTTGTTATTGGACATCATGGCCCGCGCTGTGGGCCAAGTCCGGCCCCCAGGATCCGGAGCAGGTGCTGCATCAGACCATCAAGCGCGGGATCGATTACTCGGATGTCATTTTCGCCTTCGCGCCGAAGCCGATGATCATGCTTACCGCCACGAAGGATTCGTTTCCGATTGCTGGCGCTCACGCGGCGCACACCGAGGGCCGGCCGGCTTACGCGTTGCTCGGCGCGCCGGAAAGTCTGGCCTTCTTCGAGTACAACGACCCCCACGGGTGGTCGCAGCCCCGGCGGGAAGCAACGTATGCCTGGTTCGACCGTTGGTTCCACGGCAGGAACGCGCCAGTCACCGAGGTGGCGGTCAAGACCGAGACGATTGAGGCGCTGCAAGCCACTGCCACGGGCCAGGTGGTTACTGCCTTGAACGGAAAAACCGTCCAGATGCTTTCGCTGGAAATCGCGGAACAATTGTCCGCCCGGCGGCGGGGCGCGCCCCTGAACAACCGGCCGGCGGCGCGTTCGCGGGTTGCTGCCCGTCTAGAAGTTCCGGATACGCGGAAAATGCCGGTGATCCGCGAGGGGGCGGCGCGTCGGGAGGGGAGCTATGCGAGATCGAGCTTCGAAGTCGTGCCGGAACCCGGGATTGTCCTGCCGACGGAATTCTACGTGCCGGCGGGCCCGGGCGAGTCGCCGCGACCGGCCGTAATTCTGATCGCCGACACCGACGTTCCGCCCTCGCCGGAGTGGGCGCGCGAACTGGCGCGATGGATGGAGGCAGGCTATTGCGTGGTCGTTGCCCGCCTCCGCGGTCTGCTGCCGCCGGACAAACCGGGGGAATACGCTTATACGACACGCTATCGGACGGCCATGCGGGCCATCACGGTCGGAAAAACGATGGCGGGAATGCGAGTTCAGGACTTGCTGGCAATCTACGACTTTCTCGCCAATCGGCCCGAGGTGAACAGGAGTGACATCTCCGTGATCGGACGCGGTCAAATGGGCCCCGTGGCGCTGTACGCTGCCATGCTCGAGCCGGGGTTCAAGAAAGTGGTGCTGCAGGATGCGCTCGTGTCCTTTGACGATCTCACCCGGGCCAGAGCGGTCCCGGTCTTGTGGGCGGACTCGATTGTGCCGGGCGTGCTGATGGACTTTGATCTTCCTGACCTCGCGCGACTTGCCGGACCGGGAAAAGTGCTGCTGGTTAATCCCGTCTCGCTGGCCGACCCGTCAGCCGCGACGAGAAGGGCCCGGGACCAGTATGCAGGCTACGCAAGAGTGATTGAAGGCGCCCCCGGGGTGTCGGCGCGTGATCTTCAATAATCCATTGTTTCCCCGTGTTTCCTCCCAACCCCGTTTTCCTGCGCCTCCTCGTTAACGCCATGGTGTTTGCCGCCAGCGGCAGCCTCGTCACGGCTGCCGCCCCGCCGGCGGTTGAGCTCAGCGCCGCAGGCAAGGCGACGTTGCCGGTGGTCGTTGCGGCCAACGCACCGCCCGAGATCAGGGCGCTCGCGACGGAACTCGCGGCGGGACTCCGACGCATCACCGGTGCGGAGTTCGCCGTGGCAGCCGCCGCCGCGAACGGTGTCGTCATCGGCCTCGCATCGGAATGGCCCGGCCTATTGCCGCCGCCCGCGGCCGGTCGGTCGCCGGTAGTGGCGCGGGACGACTATCTGTTGCGCACCGAGGCCGGCCGGGTGTGGCTGATCGGCCGGACGCTGTTTGGCGTGCGCAACGCGCTGTGGGATTTTTTCCATCGCGTGGGGTTTCGACAGTATTTCCCGGGTCCACACTGGGAAATTTGGCCGGTAAATCCGAGCCTGAGCGTGGCGCTTGAAGCGTTTGAGACCCCGGCTTTCTACAGCCGCTATCTATTCCTCGGCGGTTCGCAGTCCGCGCTAACCAAAGCGCATTACGAGCAGTGGCGCGTCCGCAACCGCATGGATTCCGGTTTCAAGCTGCAAACGCAACACTCGTATGGATCCGTCGTGAAGCGGAACCCCGAATTCTTTGCGGCTCATCCCGAAACCTTGGTGGGGCCGCCGGGGGAAAACACGAAGTTCGACCCGAGCCAGCCGCACCTGCTGGATTTGCTGGCGAAGGACGCGGTGGAACAGTTCCGGCGAAATCCCTACTGGGATTGCATCAGTTGCGATCCGAGCGACGGCGGGGGCTGGCGGAAAGATTCACCGCTTGGGAGCGCGTCGAACCAGGCCTTGACGGTTTCCAACCATGTGGCGCGCGCGATCCAGGCCGAGTTCCCGGGGCGGCGGGTGGGGATGTACGCTTACGCCGAGCATTCGCCAGCGCCTGACCTTGCCGTTGATCCCCACGTGATCGTGAGCGTTGCGACGAATTTTCTGCGGCAGGGCAATACGGTGGAGAAGCTCCTCGCCGCCTGGCACGCCAAAGGCGCGGAGATGGGGATTCGGGAATACCTCGGCGTGTGGCCGTGGGATCACGACATCCCAGGGCGTTCCCGTGCCGCCAAGCTCGAGGAGATTGCGGGCAACATCCCGCATTATCATGCGCTGGGCGCGCGCTATTGGACGGCGGAAACGAGCCAGGGCTGGGGCGCGCACGGTCTCGGAAACTACCTCGCCGCGAGAGTGCTTTGGAATTTGGACGAGGCGGCGCAGGTCCCCGCCGTGCTCGAGGACTTTTACGCGCGTTCGTTCGGGCCCGCAGCGGCTGAAATGCGGGAGTTCTACCAGACCGGCGTGCTGGCCTCCGGCAATCCATTGATTTCGGAAGATTTGCTGGGCCGGATGTACCGCACGTTGCAACGCGCGCAAGCCCTTGCCCAGGCCAGGCCCGAGGTGCTGGCGCGCATCCATGACCTCGTGCTCTACACGCGATTCGCCGAGCTCGTGTTTGCGTACGAGAGCACCGACGGCTTGGCCCATGGCAAGGCCTACGAGGAGCTCGCGCGTTACGCGTTTCGGATTCTGGAAACCCACATGGCCACGAGCTATGGCGTCCTGCGGAGCGAGCCTTGGCGGCACAAAACGCTTAAGCCGCCGGTGGCGTGGGATGACTCCGGGGTGACCTCGCCTGGTGCTAAACACAAACTGCCGCGGGCCGAAATCGCGGAAATGCTGCTTCAGGGTGTCGCCCGTAATTCGCTGACGCCGTTTAAATCCGTCGCGTTTTCGCGCCGGCTCGTGCCGGCCGGATTGGCCGGCGATGGAAAGTCTCCGGGGCCGGTGAAGCTGCGCGGCACAAACAACCTGTATCTGTATGCGGCGCACGAAGGCGGCGAAGAGTTTGAGTTCACCGTTCGCGGCGGCCAGATCTACGCGGATCGAGGTCCGGTGATTCTCCGACTGTTTTCCGATCTAAACCCGATCGTGGATACTCCCGTGAGCACCGGCAGCGTGCCGATCGACAAAAAGGATCACGTGGTGCGCTTAAAAACCACCTTTGCCGGCGTGCACCGCCTTGAAATCGCCGATGGCGGCGATCTCACGTTGGTGTCCTGGCCGCCGGGCCGGCCAGTCGCGATTCCGGCTTCCCCCGCTGAGCGCACCCGCCTCCATGGGGCGTATTCGTTGGGCTTCTTCGTTCCTGCCGGGGCCGCGTCGATCGCTGGATATGCCGAGCAAGCGCGAGGATCAATCCGCAGCAGCGCGGGCGATCTCATCCTCGATTTCTCCACGCTGAAGCAGGCCGGCTACTTTTCCGTCCCGGTCAAGCACGAGTGGGCGGGGCAGTGGTGCCGTTTCGTGGACACCAGCGGCGTCAAACTGTTGATGACGACGCCGCCCTATCTTGCACGATCACCGGACGAATTGCTCTTGCCCGAGGAGGTTCAGACCGCGCCGAACCCGCGCTGATTGTTTGTCACGAAGTGAACGGCCGCGGGGGCAAACTTGGGGCTGATCTCTCGCGGATCGGCAGTATTCGACGAACCATTGCGCTGCTCGAATCGATTGTCTTTCCGAGTTCGGGCATCGTTCCCGAATTTCGCGCTAATTCCTTGAAGATGAAAGACGGGTCGGTGGCGCACGTCCGATTGCGCGCGAGACGCCGGAAGCACTCTTCCTCCGTTCGGCCGCTCTGGAGGAAACAAGGATTACCCGGGCCGACATCGAATCCATCACGCCTGCAGATGTTTGCTTCATGCCCGAAGGGCTGGAGAAAACGATGACGCCCCAACAGCTCAATGACTGCTCGATTATCTCTTTAATTTGAAATGCCACCTCGCATCAATGGCAGGCCGGAGCGTTGGTGGCGCTCTTGTTCGCGAACCGTGGCTTCGCGAGTGGGCGGGTTGGATCGCGCTTGGTTATCTGGACGAACGGGATTGGCACTGCCCAAGCGCGGGTATGGCCCGCCTGACGACGGAGAGGATGGAGTGAAAGCTGTGGTCCAACTTTCGATCCACCGCATGGGGCGCACGCACACGGCGTTTCGTTCCAGTTCTCGGGCGAAGGCGCCGGCGTTATATTATGAGTTTCTCCAGCCGAACTTCGCGCGTTTGCGCTCCATGCTGGCCGGGAAATGACCGTGTTGCGCGTCCAGCGTTGACCGGGGGTGTCCGCGCCACTTCGCTGCGGGAACTCGTATGGCTGAAATCCCCGTCACCGCACTGGATCCGCGTCATCAAAAGATGATCGAAAACGCCCGCGTCGCGCTCGACCGGGGGAATTTCGACTACGCCTTGGAAGTCACCACGCAGGTGCTGAAGGCCGCTCCCGGCTGTGTGGCGGTGAGGAGGCTTCAACGTGCGGCGCAGCTGAAGAATGCCGGCCCGGCGAGCAGGGGCGGGTTCATGGCGAAAATGTCGAGCGGGCTCTCGTCTGCGCCCTTCGTATTTGGCGGGGGAAAGAAAGATCCCGCGAAATTAATGGAAGCTGCGGAGGTCCTGCTTTCAAAAGATCCCAATAATATTCCCGCCCTGAAGCGACTGGCGGAAGGCGCGCAGGGGCTGGGCTTATTGGAAACGGTGGCGTTTGCGCTCGATGCCGTGCGGGAGATTGAACCCGAGAACCGCGCCAATTTGCTCGCCTTGGGCGAGGCGTGGTTCACCGCCGGTCGCATGACCGAAGCGCTCGCCGCGGCCGATGCGCTGTTGCGGTTGGATCCCACCAACGGCGAGGCGCTAAGCCTCGTGCGGAAAGCGTCCGTGGCGCAAACGGTGAACAAGGGCGGCTGGGATTCCGCGGCCACTTACCGCGACAAACTGCGCGATGAGGCGCCCACGTTGGCTCCCTCGCTCGCGGCGAGCGTTACGACCGCGGATGCATTAACCAAACGCCAGCTGGCGGAAAGTCTGGCCTCGGTGACCCGCGAGCCGGCGAACATGAATCATTACCGCAACGTCGCGCAGATCTACCGCCAGTTGGGCGATATCGAATCGGCGCTGGAATGGATTCGCAAAGCCCGCCAGCAGCCGGCTGGTCAGGCTGATCCGAATCTGGAAAAGCAGGAATCGGAACTTGCGACTGCGGCCGTGGAAAAACATGCGCGCTCGGCGGAGGCGGCCGCTGCCGCTTCACCGCACGATACCGCGGCGCAAGCGCAAGTGGCCGCAGCGCGAGGGCAACTGGCCGCTTTTAAACTCGCTGAGGCGAAACGCGGCGTGGAACGTTATCCCAACGATTATCCGGCGCGTTATGCCCTGGGCATGTTGCTGCTGGAGGCGGGTGAAGTCGACGCGGCGATCGCGCAATTCCAGCAGGCGCAAAAAGGTTCGCAGGTACGGGTCGCGGCGCTGGTCGGGCTCGGCCGAAGCTTCAAGGCAAAGCGGCTTTTCGATCTCGCCGTTTCACAATTTACCTCGGCAAAATCCGAGTTGCCCAAGATGGACGACCTGAAGAAGGAAGTCATCTACGAGCTCGGCGTTTGCTACGAACTGCTTGGCCGGCCCGATGCTGCGATCGCGGAATACAAGGCCGTTTACAGCGAAGACATCGGCTTTCGCGACGTGGCAGACAAGATCAACGCTTTCTTCGCGCGCTGAATGGCGCTTCGAATCTCATGACCCGCCACCTTCGCTTCCTCTTCGCGCTGCTGGGCGGCCTGGCGCTGGTCGCCACGGCGTTGGCCGGCCGGAAAGATGGCACGCTGGATGTTTACTGGATCGACTCGGAGGGCGGCGGCTCGACCTTGATCGTGACGCCCAACGACGAATCCGTGCTGATCGACACCGGCAATCCGGGAGGCCGTGATCCAAGCCGAATCGTCGCTGCCGCAAAGGGCGCGGACTTGGAGCGCATTGATTACGTTCTGCTCACGCATTTTCACGGGGACCATTTTGGGGGCGGCGCCGAAGTCGCGCAGCAATTGCCGTTTGGCACGATTTACGAGCGCAAGGTGCCTGACCGGGATCCGGACGGCCGGCCCACTTCGACCTATCCGGTGATGATCAAGGCTTGGAAGGAAATTCCTGCGAAACGCTCTGCCCTGTCGGCCGGCGTGACGATTCCGTTGCGCGGAGTGGCAGGTACGGACTCCCCGAAGTTGGAACTCCGCTGCCTCGGAGCCGATCAGGTGTTCGTCCAGCCGACCGCGGTGCAGCAAAAAATCAGGAATCCGCTGACCGGTTCGAGTCCGGCGAAACCGGTCGACACGAGCGATAATGCGAACAGCGCGATCTTTGTGCTAGAGTTTGGCGCTTTTCGATTTTTCGGCGGCGGTGATCTAACCTGGAACCTCGAGGACCGGCTGGTCACGCCCTACAATCTGGTGGGCGAGGTCGATGTGTACCAGACCAATCATCACGGGCTCGAGGTGAGCAACAATCCTGTGTTGATACAGAGTCTCGCGCCGACGGTGGTGGTGATGAACAATGGGCCGAAAAAGGGCGGGCAGCAGGGGACGTTCGATGCGATCAAATCGGCTGCCCAATCGGTGCAGGCCCGCTATCAGGTCCATCGCAGCTTTAATGTTCCCGCCGAAGAAAATGCGCCCGACGAATTTATCGCGAATCAC
>JBEENF010000074.1:0-11841 GCA_041192325.1 Verrucomicrobiota bacterium | reverse complement strand
ATCTCCGGCGGATAAGAAGAATATTGGGTCTCTCCTCACTCGTACTCATGAAGACATCCCGCAACGGTCGCGCTCAACTCCGGGCTCCCGCTTGTCGCCGGTGATCACTTTGCGGCTCCTTGCCGCTGGGCTGATTGACGGGGCACGGCACTCGCCTGAGCCCGTTCGGCATAGAAAAGGCCAGGTAAATGGAATTGTGGCAGCGCAGTGTCCGGCATCGGAAACCGCTCCGTGATCGTAATCGATTTTGTATCGAAAGCGGCGACCGGAAACGCTGTTTGGTTTTCGCCGTCGTTGACCAGCACCCAATTCTGGCAGCCTGGCGGCAGAAGCGGCATGCCGTCCGGGGCGGACCGCGTGGCCAGGATATGCCTGGGATCAAAGTGGGTCCGGTCGCCCGTCCAGGCGAAGGGCTTTTGGGCGAATCCAAAATCCTTGTGTTGACACGTGGCTGCTTCGACTGCGGCGATCCACGGGGGGCCCGAGTTGGGCAGCCCAAGCACACCCAAACGGCCGGCAAAACGTACGTTGCTGACCTCTGCCGCGCTGGCAAAGCCGCTCAATACGACGTAGCGCCCCCAAACGCTATCAATCGATAGCGCGACGGCGTCCGGTCCTGCTGCCGGCGGCGTCGCCAACCGCTCCACACGGCGGATTACAGTAGAGCCATCTTTTCCCAAAGGCTCGTGGACCGTCACAAAAACACTGTCCATACTTTGGCCCTCACGGACGACATCGACAAAACGCACCCGCCTTCCGGCGGGGCTGTGCGATTCCTGCCCCGGCCCGTTGCTCGCTTGCACGCTGGTGGCGGGGGTTAGATTCCAGAGTCGGTATGCGCGTCCCTCCTCGGCCCATTTCGCCTGCCATTGATCGTTTGGTTGGGGGACCACGCGGATGTCCCGCAGCCCGTAAATATCCTCCCGCTTCAAACTCGCGCCGACCTGCGGC
This sequence comes from Verrucomicrobiota bacterium, assembly GCA_041192325.1. Lineage (GTDB taxonomy): Bacteria > Verrucomicrobiota > Verrucomicrobiia > Opitutales > Opitutaceae > ER46. The sequence goes on along the minus strand of JBEENF010000074.1, from coordinate 10,890 downwards.
AAGGGTGGCTCGGGCGGCATTTGCAGGCCGGCAAATTCCAGCCGGCTGTCTTTTCCCCAACTCGAAGCCAGTTCACTCCAGATCCGATAGGTGTGCTTGTTGCCACCTTTTACCCGGAAAATGTCCACGAGGAAAGTGGCTCCGGCCGGACCCTTGATCAGCGTGATTTGCCTCCGGTAGTCGGCGCACTGCGCGTAAGCGTCACTCGAGGCCTCGACCGCAGAGAGGCGCGGCGTGGTGATCATCATTTCCATTTTCGGCCGACGCGGTTGGCCGGGCTTGTGAAAGCGCTGTTCCGCGTCATCGACCACCACCAAGTTGTGGCTTTTGGTGCTTTTGATCCACGCCAGGTGCGGCGTGTCCCCGACGTACCCCAAATCGCCGAGAATGCGATCCCCGGCATCCATGTACCACAGGGTCAAATTGTCGGCCTGCCGATGATTGCCCTCGGGCGAAAAATTCAACGCGGCCACTGCTCCTTGCGGGCCCGATCCGTGCCGCAGGATCGCGGTCATCCATGCCGGAAAATAAATCTCGGGCAGCTCGCGAGGCGCGTTTCCTGCCAGACTTTCGGGGTTCAGATTGAACAAGGCCCATTCGCCGGGTCCTCGGCCACTCCTTGAACCGGATCTGCCGCCGGCTCCGGCAGAAGGCGAAGTGGTTGTTTCTCTGGTTCGGCCGAGAAGCAGCGCCGCTTCGCCGCCAAACAACTCGGGATAGCGCTTTAGCCCAAATTCAACAAAGTCGCGGGAAGGAGCCCCGCTCTGGCCCGTGTCTTCAAAAGGAATGAATTCGCGGGCGGGAGTCAGATGATCGAGCGACGCGCGGTAAATTTGCCGCAATTTGCCATCGCTGCGATACGGGTCGCCGGTGGCGCGCCGCGTAGAAAAACGCTCCGGCCATTGGTACCCATGGAGTCGCTCCACGATCGGAAGCGTCTCGCTCAAATACATGCTCGTGTAGCCGGCGCTTTCGTCGCTGAAACCGTCGTAGCGAAAGGCGCGATCACGCAAGGTTTCGTAACCCTGCATCGCAACGTCGCAGTATTCGGGCAGCCCCAACACGCGTCCAGCCGCCGCCATCGCGTGGTAGATTCGAGGTACCTTGTTATTGTGCAATTCAGCCTTGCCCGGTCCGCCCAGATATTTCTCTCCGGTGAACAGCCACTCGAGAAATAGATCGCGCTCCACTTTCTCCCGCGCCGCCGGCTGCCACACGGGATGGCCGCCCGCATCACGCGCTTCGCGGGTCAGGTCGTAGGCCAGCGCGATGGTGTAGATCGAGCCCATCCCGTCGGTACTGGGATAAAGTCGCCCGGCGCCCCAAAAAGTCTGCAGCATTTTCGCGCTCTCAAGGGTGTCATTGCGGTAGTTGTTGGTGGAGAGGTTTCGCTTAAACTCCAGCGGCAGTTTCGTGTCGTGCCACGCCGCATACAGGGGGTCGCAATCGGCGACCGTGTTCCAGTAATCGTGATACAACCAGTGGCGGTAGCAGTGCGCCAAACGCTGCAGGATGGCCACGACTTGGGCGGCGTAGCGCGAGTCGCCCGTGAGAAAATAGCTGTAGGCGAGGGGCTCAAGTGCGCTGATCATGAACGCGCTTTTCATCTGCCGGATGGTTCCGGAAAAACTCATGTGGACCGGTTTGGTGCCAATCCATTGGTAGGCTAGTTTTCCGCTGCGATCGCTCATGTTCGCCCGCTCGCGTGAATTGAGGTAGAACGTGAATTTTTGTCCCATTCGCGGCGCATTTAGCACGCCCGTTTCCGGATATTCGCGCGATGGATAAACATGCTGGCAGGCGGTGCAGCGCAGTTGATCCGGCTGGCGCCAGTCCCAGGCGACGTTGCGACCGGAACCTTCCTGGCTCAGTCGATCGACACAGTTCGGGCACGTGAACCCATACTCATACCATGGCGTCTGCTCTTCAATCATGCGCGCGACATAGTCGTCCGGTTGAGAGAGAATCGCATCGGCCGTTTGTCGCCAGCGGGCGGCAATCGCCTTGCCCCATTCTGTCGCGGCGATCGTTTGTTTCGCGCGCTCGCGTTCTTCCCATCCCAATAAAGTCGGGTGCGCGACGGGCTCCCGCCGCTGGAGCATTTCTGATTTCCGTGCTTCCATGCGGGTCCGAAAAGTGGCTTCGGCCTCCGTGGGGTAGGGGTGCTGCCAGGCACGCAAGCCACTGCCGTCCGCCCGCGTCACGGCCTGAATGTACTCGGCGCGTTGCGCCGTGCTCGCATCGGTCGCGGATCTGCTTTCGGCCCCCCAAGCGGCCACCAGGGCTGCCAGGAAACCGGGCAAGGCAGCAACGCGTTTTCGAAATTCGGTTTTCACGCGCCTGATAAACAATGACTGCGACTAATTCCCCTGTTGCCGGTCGAAGAGCGACTTGTACAGGGCATTTGAAGCGTAAAGTTCGGCATGAGTTCCCGTGGCAGCCACCTCGCCGCGGTCGAAAACCATGATCTGCGAGGCGTCGCGAATCGTGGAGAATCGATGCGCGATGATCAGCACCGTCTTGCCCACGACCAACTTTTTGAGGGCGGCTTGAATCGCCGCCTCGCTATCGCTGTCGAGCGCGCTCGTGGCTTCGTCCAGGATGAGAATGGGCGCATTGCGCAGAAACGCGCGCGCAATCGCGATGCGTTGGCGCTGGCCGCCGGACAGCGCCGCACCGCGTTCGCCGACCACGGTTTCGTAACCGCGGGGCAGCGTGGTAATGAAATCATGCGCGAAGGCGTCGCGGGCCGCCTGCTCCACTTCCGCTCGTGTGGCGTCGCTCCGCCCGATCAGGAGATTGGCCAGCACCGAGTCGTTGAACAGCACAGGCTCTTGGGAAACCAGGGCAATGTTCCGGCGGAGATCGGTCAGTCGCAAGGTGCGCACGTCATGGCCATCGACCAAAACACGGCCGCAGACGGCATCGTAGAAACGGGGCACGAGATTGGCGAAAGTCGTCTTGCCGGCGCCGCTGGGGCCGACAAGCGCGCAAATCGCTCCCGCGGGGATTTTCAGGCTGACTTCCCGCAGCACCGGGTCGCCTTTTTGGTAGGCAAACGTCACGCGGTCGAACGCGATGTCGCCCTTTAGGCGCGAAATCTCGGTCGGGTTTTCAGGGTCGGCGATCTCCAGCGGGGCGTGCAAAATTTCCTCGATGCGGGTGAGCGAAGCGGATCCACGCGTCAGTTGCGCATGCAACGCGCCGAGTTTCTTTACTGGCTCATAGCAGACGAACAGCGCGGTGAGAATCGCCAGGAAATTGGCGAGGCTGATGCCGGCGTAGTATGCATAATAGAGCGAAAACGCGATGCCGAGGGAGGCGATCACTTCGATGGCAGGCGAAAGCACCTGCGAATATTTCACGAGTTTAAGCTGCGTGTGGAAGAGCCGGCGCGTAGTCTGCGCAAATAGGTCGACTTCCCTTTTTTCCAAGCCGAACGCACGCACCTCCCGCGCCGCCATCAGGTTTTGATGCGCGACATCCGAGATGTCGCCCAGCAGACGTTGGTTTTCCCTGGCCCGCAGCAGCAGTTTCTTGCCGACGAAGCGCACCGGGAAGACACATAGCGGCACGGCGGCGAGGGAACCCAGAAGCATCGCGACGCCCTGGTTGTCCATCGCCACTTTCACCAAAAAACCGATGGCGCCCAGGAGGGTCAGGGGTTGAATGATCACATCGCTCGCGCTGGTGGTGATCGTTTGTTGCACCACCTGGGTGTCGGCGGTGAGTCGCGACAAAAGATCGCCGGTTCGGTTTTTGCCGAGATAGCTTAATGGCAGGTGTTGCAGCTTGCGATAAAGCTCCACGCGCAGGGCTTCCAGAACACCAACGCCACAATAGCTCATGAGGTAGCTGTTAAGAAATCCGGTTATGGCCCGGATCACGAAGATGAGCGGAATCAGCAGCGCATAGCCAACGATTTGAACCCCGGGCAGCGCCCGCTCTCCGCTCGTGAAAATCCGGGGGAATACCTCGTTATTGACGAGCGGGAGACCGGCGCCGAAAACCAGACCGCTAATGGCGCCACAAATCAAGGCGAGCACCAGATAGGTGCGCCGACCGCGTAGGTAGCTCAGATAGGGGAGGAAACGGCGCATCGGTTGCCGCTGATAGAACGTGTTACCGGGGCGCCTTCCACCTCAAAGTTTGTTGGTGCAAGCGTTGGCCGGTGGCAGGTGTCAGCGGGGTCCAATGAAGCCGATTCAATCCTTGGACGATCTTACATCGAGCGCGTCACGAAGTCCGTCGCCCAGGAAGTTGAGTGAGAAAAGCGTCAGGGAAAATATCGTGCCAGGATAAATTAGCAGCCAGGGAAATTCCTCCGTTTTTTCCGCGCCGTCCTTGATCAATACGCCCCACGAGCTCATCGGCGGCTGGACCCCCAGTCCCAGAAAGCTGAGGAATGCCTCGAGCAGCATCACCGCGGGGATGGTCAGGGTGGTGTACACGATGATGGGTCCCAGAATATTGGGCAAAATGTGCTGGAAAATAATTCGACGGCGGCCGAAACCCAGCGAACGGGCCGCCTCGATGTACTCCATTTTCTTTACGGCCATGACCTGGCTGCGGACGATACGCGCCATGGTCAGCCACTCGACTGCGCCGATGGCCACGAACAATAGTATGATGTTCCGACCGAAGAATACCATCAGCAGGATCACGAAAATGGCGAAGGGCAGCGAGTACATGATGTCGACGACGCGCATCATGAAGGCGTCGAGCTTGCCGCCGAAAAAACCCGCCACCGCGCCGTAAACCACCCCGATGGTGAGTGCCACAAAGGTGGCGCAGAGGCCCACCGCGAGCGATACGCGACCGCCATAGAGCAGACGGACAAGTAGATCCCGACCCAGCGTATCCGTGCCAAGCCAGTGAAGTCCGCTGGGCGGCGCCGCCCCGAGCTCCAAGTTTTGATCCTCGTAGCCGTATGGACTCAGGAAGGGGCCGATGACGCAGGCCACTGTGATCACAACGAGCGCGCGCAAACCGAATACGGCCAAATGATTTTGGCGCAATCGCAGCCACGCGTCGCACCAAAGGGAGTTTCCCTTTTCGACGGATTCGGCAATGGCAACTGCGGGACGAGAGGTCATCACGGCGCGTTATTCCAGCCGCACCTTCGGATTGAGCCATGCCTGCGCGATGTCGACACACAGGTTGAGCGCCATAATCAGCGTGGCGTACAAGATCACCGTGCCCAGAACGAGAGTGTAATCCCGATTGAAAGCCGAGTTGACGAATTCCCTCCCGATCCCCGGAACTTGAAAAATGGTCTCGATCACGAATGACCCGGTAAGGATGCCTGCCACCGCGGGTCCCAGATAAGATACGACCGGGAGCAAGCCCCCGCGCAGGGCGTGGCGGACCACCACGCGAAATTCCGAGGCGCCCTTAGCGCGGGCGGTTCGGATAAAATCCTGATGCAACACTTCCAGCATTCCGCCGCGGGTCAGACGTGAAATTGGCGCCGCATAAGCAATCCCGAGCACGAGCGAGGGCAGAAAACGATCGGCCGGAAAGAACCATCCCGAAGCGTTGAACCAGCCCAGGTGGATCGCAAAAAACAACACCGCGAGTGGGCCCACCACAAAAGTGGGCACTGAGATGCCTATCATGCCGAACGAAGAGGCCACGTAATCAGCCCAGGAATTGCGTCGAATCGCGGCCACGGTGCCCAGCCCCACCCCAAGTACGAGGGCGATGCCCAGCGAGATGGCGCCCAATTCCGCCGAGACGGGCACCTTGTCGGCTATGATCTCATTGACGGTGCGATTTGGGTATTTGAACGAGGGGCCGAGGTTTCCCTGGCAGAGGCTGCCCAGATAATCCAAATATTGTTTCCAGAGCGGTTGATTGAGTCCGTAGTGCGCTTCCAGATTCCGCAGAATCTCGGGGGTAACCGCCTTTTCTGCGGTGAACGGACCACCCGGTACGAATCGCACCATGAAAAACGTCGCAGAGATGACGACGAAAAGCGCGGCGAGGGACTGCAGGAAACGCGACGCGATGAATCGAAACATGAGGGAAGGCTCGGATGGGTGTGAGGAGGATGACGGAGGACAATCCGTCACGCGTCGAGCCTAGGCAATGGCATGAGGCCAAACGGCGCCGGTTGGCCTATCATCGCGCAACGACCGCCTTGCGTGACGGGATCCAATCACGACCGGTCGCTCAATCGAGCCACACCTGTTTGTAGTCGATCTGATCAAGCGCATTGGGTCGCCATCCTTTGACGGAAGGCTGCACGAGGTAAACGTGCGTATTATAGTAAAGCGGCGCAATGGGGCTGGCGTCCAACAGGAGGGTTTCTGCTTTTTGGAGCGCGGCCGCCCGCGCTGACGGCTCGGAGATTTCGGCGGCTCCATCCAACGCGCCGTCGTAGGCGGAATCTGACCAACCGGTATGGTTATTGTGACTGCCGGCGCGCCAGAGATCGAGAAACGTCGTGGGGTCGAAATAGTCTCCAATCCAGTCTGAAAGGATAATCTGGTAATCGCCGGCCCGGCGAGCGGCGAACATGACCTTCGGTTCCTGGTTGGAAAGTTTTACGTCGATCCCCAACTCGCGCCGCCACATTTCCTGGATGGCCTCGCAGATGAGCCGCCGCGACGCGGCGCTATTGTGCAGGATTTCGAGTGGTGGCAGACCGCGACCGCCCGGATAGCCGGCGTCAGCAAGGAGGCGGCGCGCTTCCACGAGATCGAAGATTGGCCGGTTGAGCGGCGTGTAGCCAGGCAGGTTTGGCGGAACCAAAGTCGCAGCGGGTTGCTGCCCCCCGGCCAGCAGTTTTTGGGTGAGCGTCGCGCGGTCGATCGCGAGTGAAAGCGCGCGGCGAACGCGCCAATCCGCGAGTGGCGCGCGGCGGATGTTGAACCGAAAAAAATAGGTGTCTAAATACGGGTCGGTGCGCAGGAGGGTCGGGTGGTCGCGCCGGTAGCTAGCAATCTTGCTGAGGGGGACGTGCTCGGTGACATGCAGCTGGCCGGCTCGGAACTCCCGTTCCTCCGTGTCTTCGCTGTCCACGGGGTGAAAATGGATCGCCTGCAGTCGCACCCGCGAGGCATCCCAATAACGCGGCGATTTCTCCACAATGATGCGGCGGTTCGGCGTCCACTCTTTCAACGTGAACGGTCCACTGGTCACGATGTTTTCCGGCCGTGTCCATCGCCCGCCGCGACGGTAAGGATCCCCATGACGCGCCATGCTGCTCACCTGGACCGGCCGGAATGCCATTAGGTGGAGAACCTGTAGAAAATAGGGTGCAGGCCGGGCAAGGGTTACCACCAGGGTTTGCGCGTCGGAAGCCGCCAGGCCGACCGTGGAGAAATCTATCGCGGGGTCTTTCGTGAATGCCTGCGCGCCGCGAATCAGCTCAAATAAGCTGGCGTAGTCGGCAGCCAGGGACGGCGTCATGGCGCGTTTCCAAGCCGCGATGCAATCAGTCGCCGTAATGGGTTCGCCGTTTGACCACTTCGCCTCGTCGCGTAGGTGGAAGGTGTACGTGATTCCATCGGGTGATATGGTCCATCGGTCGGCCAAGGCTGGCGCCGGCTGGAGGGTGTCGGGATCGAGTTGAACCAGCGGGTCGAAGAGCGCGGAAACAACTTTTATTTCCGCCCCGCCGCTCACCACGTGGGGGTCGAGTTCCGCCGGATCGTATTCAATGGCCCGGTGCAGAATCTTTGCGCGGTTACCGTGTTGCACCAGAGTTTCGCGCCGACTGCAGGCTGCCCCAACCAAAGCGACAACCAAAAGGATACCAAGAATCCGCCGCATGCGCTCAGGCTTTCGCAATGAGGACAACGGCATGGGCGGCGATGGCGAGGCCACGACCGATTTCGTCGATCCCCTCATTGGTCGTCGCCTTCAGCCCTATATTCACGACCGGTACGTGGGTCGATTTGGAAAGCGCCGCCTTCATCTGGGCGAGATGCGGATATATGCGGGGTTTTTCCGCGATGACAGTGGCGTCGATATTGCCGATCGCGAAGTTCCGTTTGGAGAGCTCGGCACAGACCCGCGCCAGCAGGATTTGTGAATCAATGTTGTGATACGCCGGGTCGTTATTGGGAAAAAAGTGACCGATGTCGGGCAATCCGGCAGCGCCGAGGAGCGCGTCGCAGATCGCATGGGTGACGCAATCTGCATCGCTATGGCCTTCGAGCCCGAAGTCCGTGTCAAACTTCACGCCGCCCAGCACGAGGGAACGCCCGACGACGATGCGGTGAATGTCGTAGCCGTGGCCGATGCGGAAATTCATGGGAGAACGGGCCTCACCCGCTTGGTCTTGATTGTTGTGATGAGGCGGGGTTTTGCCCGGGTGGAAGAGCCGTCAGGATTCGGGCAACGCCCGCGCCAGTAGAAACTCCACCCAAGCGAGGTCGGCGGGAGTGGTGATTTTGGGGTTGGCTCGGTTGTTCTCCAAAAGGGCAATGGCATGGCCGAGACCCTCCACGGCTTGCGCGTCATCGGTGACACGCAGGCCGCGGGCCGCGACCCGGTCGTAGGCGCGCACGATGAGTTTGCGCGCGAAAACCTGGGGCGTCTCCATGGCCCAGAGCCGGCTGCGATCCAAGGTGCGCAAACGGGCGTCGGCGCGGTGTTCCTTGATGGTGTCGGTGACCCGATGCGCCATTACCACGGCGTGTTCCCGGCGAACGATCTTGTGGAGCGTCACCAGCTGTTCCGGTCGGATCAACGGCCGGGCGCAGTCGTGAATGAAGACGTGTTCAATATCTCCGGGGAGAGCCGCGAGCGCGTGCATGACGGAGTCCTGTCGTTCGCGTCCGCCGCGTACGAGCACGGAAGGCGTCGGCGCGTAAGCGGAAAGTTCCATCATCTGCCTTTGATCGCGATACACCACGACATACAGGTCGGCGATCGCACTTTGCATGAAGGCGGCGGCGGAGTGGGCGAAGACCGGCCGGCCGGCCAGTGCGGCCAGGATCTTGTCGGGCACGGCGCCGTTCATGCGCGAGCTGCCGCCGGCGGCGAGTAGAATGGCGGCAGTACGACTCATTGCGGCACGCGCGGTGGCGGAACGGATGCCAATTGAAGTTCTGCGAGAATGGAGCGCGCTGCTGCGACCGGATCCGGAGCCTTGAAAATCGGCCGGCCCACCACGATGAAGGTGGCGCCAGCCCGGGCGGCTTCGGCCGGGGTCATCACGCGCGTCTGGTCATCGGCTTTCGCGTCACGCGGACGGATGCCGGGGGTGATGAGCGCGATGTCGGGCGGCAGCGCGACGCGCAACGGTGAGATTTCCAAGGGCGAGCAGACCACCCCGCGCAAACCGGAAACTGCGGCGAGCTCGGCCAGACGAACGACCTGCTGTTCGGGTGACTCCGCAACGCCTGTTTCCGCCAGCCCGGCGGGACCCATCGACGTGAGGACAGTTACACCCAGGAGCAGCAGGTCAGGAGAATGTTGCCGCTGGGCTTTCACCGCCCACTGCATCATTTCCCGACCGCCACACGTGTGCAGCGTGAGCATCCGGATCGGCAACTTCGCGACCGATTCGACGGCCTTCGCCACCGTGTTCGGGATATCATGCAGTTTGAGGTCAAGAAACACCTCAAAACCCATCGCGGAAATTTCCCGCACACAATCGGGTCCGCACGCGGTGAACATTTCCAGACCTACTTTCACCCATTTAACGGTGCCCTGCAGTTGACGCAGGGTGGGCGCAACATCGCGCGGAGTTGGGGCGTCGAGGACGAGAATCAAATCGCAGGGCATGCGGAGGAAAATCACTAATGAACACTAATGGCCGGGAATGAAGCCAAAACCGGTGGGATTTCCGGTTCTAGCGGGAGGAGAAAGAAGAAAGGGATGGCCCTGACGGGCGGTTGCTGAGGTCTGGATTACTTTAACCGCCTATGCATAAGTGCTGGCGCCGCGTGACTTCACTTTCGATTTTCGCCCCCGCCAAACTGAATCTGTTTCTCGCCATCACCGGACGGCGGTCCGATGGATTCCACGATCTCGTCTCGCTGGCAGCGCCGCTGGATTTTGGCGATACTCTTCTGGTGGAGCACCGGGCGGCTGGCTTCATTCTCGAGAGCAACAGTACCGAGGCGCCGGTTGATGAAACCAATTTGGTCTTAAAAGCGGCGCGGGCATTTGCGGCGGCCACGGGTTGGCCCGGCGGGGCGCGATTCGTGTTGGAGAAACGCATTCCGGTGGGGGCGGGCCTGGGCGGGGGGAGCAGCGATGCCGTGGCGACGCTGCGTGGCTTGAATCGGATCGCCGGTTCGCCGCTGGGCGCTTCAGCGCTTGATGGATTGGCGGCGCAGTTGGGTTCGGATTGTCCGTTGTTCCTGCGCGACGCTGCGGTGGTGATGAGGGGAAAAGGAGAGCAGATTACTTTGCTCTCGGCCGTGGCTCGTGCGCGGCTGAGCGGTCGCCGCGTATTGATCTTTAAACCCGGCTTTAGCGTGGCGACCGCCTGGGCCTACGGGCGGCTGGCGAGCATCGCGCCAGCAGGGTATTTGCCGGCCCGCGCAGCCGAGGAACTTCTGGCGACCTGGCTGCAGCGGTTGGAGACGGACGGTTTTGGCGGGACCTCACGCGAAATGGACGAATCTCTCGTCAACACCATGGAGTCAGCGGTTTTCGCCAAGTTTATCGCTTTGCCGGCCATGCTCGACCTGCTGCGGACGTCGCATGGCCTCCGTCCGCGCATGAGCGGCAGTGGCAGCGCTTGTTTTGCTTTTTTGAGCGATGATGACCCGGTAGCGGCAATCATCGCGACGATTCGTGCCGGGTGGGGCGACTCAGCGTTTGTGATGGAGGCGCGCCTGAAGTAAATCCGCATTGACCCGCCTCGCGGGCAAACCCGTTATCGTCAGTTGACAGCCTTCGTCTGCTGTCCTGCTGCCCAAATCA
>JBEENF010000073.1:0-11873 GCA_041192325.1 Verrucomicrobiota bacterium | reverse complement strand
CTCGCGTTTAACTTGACGGAAACATGGTCCGCGAACGCGGGCGCGAGTCTTCGTCGCATTGGTTACAATAATCGCACGGATGACTACTTTGAGGGGACACTGGGCGCGGCTTATGTGGTGAACACCACGGTTCGACTGGCCGGCGCTTACGTTTATCGTAAGAATAGTTCGGTACTGGCTGGCGGTAATTTTTCGAATAACGTGTTCACCATCGCGGCCAATCTCCGTTACTGACCGCCCGGACTTGACCATTTTTATTGGGACGGAAGAAGATCGTCGTCTTCTTCCGTTTTTTTTTCCACTTTTGTTCATGGCGCGCACTGCAAATTATTGGTTAATACTGGTCATTTTGCCGTTGGTGGGATGGGGTGCGCAATCCAGTCCCAGCGCCGGGGAACGTGAAGCGGTCTCCGGGGATTACGTGCTTAAACCACAGGATTTGATCCGCATCCAAATCTTTCAAGAGCCTGATCTGAACCGGGAATTGCGCATTTCCCAAGAATCGAGTGTAGCGTTACCCCTGATTGGCACGATGGAGTTGAAAGACAAAACCGTCCGTCAGGCAGAAGAGCTGATTCGCAAGCTCTATGACGCTGATTTTCTGGTTAATCCGCAGGTCAACATCACGGTGGTCGAGTATGCGCCGCGTACGATGGAGGTTTTTGGAGCAGTGACGAACCCCGGTGTCATCGTATTTCCCCGCGAGGAACAGTTGACGCTCACCGGAGCCATTTCGCGAGCGGGCAGTTTCAGCCGCCTTGCCAACAAAAAGGCGGTGACGCTCAAACGCACGCTGCCGGACGGCAAAATCCAGACATGGATCGTCAACGTCGACGAATTGACGAAAGGCGAAACTAACAACACCTGGCCGCTGCAACCAGGCGACGTCGTCACGGTTCCCGAGCGGATCCTTTGATCCCACTATTTTGGCCATGGCGAAAAACGTAGAGCCCAAACAACCTGATCAGGGACAAGGGTATGGTTACACCTATGGGGGTAGCTATGCAGGCTATTCCGCCGTCGGTTACGGCTATGGCGAAGGCGGGGGTGGCAACAACGTACAAAGGACGTTTGAGGATTACCTGCTCATTCTGCGGGAACGGATTTGGTATATTGTTGTGGTTTTCCTCGTGGTGTTCTCCAGCTCGCTGGTTTATACGCTCAGCCAGACCAAGATTTACCAGTCCGTGGCGCGTATTCAGCTTTTGCGCGGCGATCCCAAGATCATGCAGGTGCAGCAGGTGGTTGAGAACGACATTCGATCCGCGGAAGATTTGAACACGCAGTTGAAGGTGTTGGAGAGCGGCACAATCGTTCAACGGGTTGCCGAACGCATCACCGGCGACGATTTAAGGGCTTTCCTAGCGCCGTATGATCGCACGTCGGCGGACACCGCCTTCATCGCCGGAAAGTTGGCGCGCGACCGAAAGGTGGCACTCCAGCGCGCAACCTTAATTGTGGATGTAGCCTATCAGCATCCCGATCGCTTCGTCGCGGCCAAAGTGGCCAATCTTTTCGTGGACGAATATTTTCACCACAACACGCGATTGCGGATCGAGGATTCGACGAACGCCGTTGCGGAACTCAAGGGCACCGTCGAGGCGCAGCAGAAGCGCGTGGAGGCCCTTTCCCACGAGCTGCAAGATTATAAGGAAAAGAACAACATGGTGTCGCTCGACGGCAAGAAAGACGTCGTCAACGATGCGCTCAAGTCCAGCAATCAGGACCTGCTGCGCTGGGGACAGGTCGTCGCGTCAGCCGAAATCCGGATTAACCAGATCAACGAGTATCGGGCCAAGGGGGCGGCGTTGACCGAACTGCCGTTTATCGCTGTGCAACCGATCATCGCACAGCTGCTCCAGCAGGTGGTGGGGCATAAGATTACGATCACTTCGCTGCGGGAGCGCTATCGGGAGAAACATCCCGACATGATCAAGGCCACCAAGGCGGTTACGGAAACGGAGCGTGAACTGTCGCGCTCGGTGGAGACCGCGTGTGCTCAAATTGAAGCCGAGCGGCAGGCGGCGCTGCGTAATTATCAACAGGCTAAGCTCGAATTCGAAAAACGAACGCAGGAATCCCTGGAACTCGACCGGATCGCCCTCGCATTTAACGACAAGAACCGCCAGTTGACGACGCAGGAGCAAATTCTGCAAACGATTGTAGCCCGGCGTACGGAAACGGCGATGACGAGCACCATCACCACGCAAAGTGCCCGGCTCGTCGATCGGGCCGCGCCCGCTTTGGAGCACATGCCCATCTCGCCGAATGTGTCACTGAATCTCGGGCTGGGCGCCGTCGGTGGTTTGGGTCTCGGCCTGGCCTTTGCCTTTTTCGTCGCGTTCATTGATGATCGCGTGAAGAGTTCTTTCGATATTGAGGGAGTGGTTGGCCTGCCTTTGATCGGCGTCATTCCGCAGATCAAGAGAATGGATCCGGCGGAAAAAGCACAGATCGTGGTTACCAATGCCGACCGGCAGGTCGCAGAGGCTTTTTTGACCCTGCATTCCAGCTTGCGGCTCAAGGACGAGAGCAAGAACGCGAAATGCATCCTGACTACGAGCACGATACCTGGCGAAGGGAAATCATTCACCACCACCAATCTGGCCCTCACTTTTGCCGCGCACGGAGAAAAAGTGGTGGTAATCGATTGCGATCTTCGGAAGCCGAACATTCACAAGTCGTTTCGCGTCGAAAATCTCCGGGGGGTCATTGATATCTGCGCGGGTAAAGCGTCCATTGACGACGTGGTGATAAAGAACCTACAGCCGAATTTCGATATCATCCCAGCGGGGGGCAGGGCGAAAAATCCGACGCAGATTCTCAACAGCAAAGCTTTCGAGTTAATGCTTTCGGATCTGCGCAAGAAGTATGACCGCGTCTTTATCGACACGCCGCCTCTCGCTGCCGTGAGTGACGCTCTGATTATTCTGCCGCTGGTGGATGGGTCCATCTTTACGATCTACTTCAACAAAGTTCGGCGGAAGGCCGCGCAATTTGCGGCCAAGCGCCTGCTCGAGTCCAACGTGCCCAATTTTGGCGCGGTGTTGAATGGCCTTAATCTTGCCGCTTCCGGATATTATTACGCCCAGTATTACGACAAATCCTATAAGGATTATTACGTTGTCGGCGCCGCTGACGCCGATCCCAAGGCGCGCTAAACTTTTAGCGCGCGGCGGCGCGCCGCAGCCGGTCATTGATGGCCAAGCTCAAACCATTACCAGGAGCCAGCTCAACGTGGATTCGTCGGAATCCCTGCTGGTCGACGTCCCGCAATACGGAAAAAAGCCGACGAGCAGCTCCCGCCACTTGGCCTTCCCGATCCAGCCAAAATACGTTGGTTTTCCGCGGGGCGGACGGACGGCGGAAATAGATATACGCGTCACGGGATTCCATCGGCGTTCCCAGCCGACGGTAAACAATCACTGCCGTTTTTGGGCTGTAATGCCTCGCCAACAGACCGGGTGAAACTTGTGCGGCTTTCCCGGGCTTGCGGGCGGCGTGAGCCAGCAGCCCCACTTTGCGGCCCAGTGCCGCCGCGAGTTGTTCACGTGAGATCGCGCCCGGACGGAGAACGCAAGGCTTCGCCGGATCGCGCAGGTCGACAATCGTCGATTCCACGCCGATCCGCGCTGGGCCGCCATCCAGGATGTAGCGCAGATTCTTGCCCAGTCCCTCCCGAACGTGCTGCGCGGTAGTGGGACTCACATAACCGAACGGGTTTGCGCTGGGCGCAGCCAACGGCAAGCCAACCAAGCGGAGCAATCGGCGAAAGAGTGGGTGGGCTGGCGCTCGAACCGCCACGCTCTCGCCCCCGGCCGACACGATCGGGGGGACAACCGGCTGTTTCGGCAAAATCATCGTCAGAGGACCGGGCCAGAATTCGCGGGCCAGGAGCAAGGCCGCTTCGTTTGACTTGGCGACCAGCGACAGATCGGACACGGAAGAAATATGCACGATCAATGGATCGTTTAAGGGACGGCGTTTGGCCCGAAAAACCTTCCCGCAGGCCCGCGCGTCGAGCGCATTTGCCGCCAGACCGTATACGGTCTCGGTCGGCACTCCCACGATATCCCCCGCCTTAAGCCGCCTTGCGAGCAAACGTAAATTTCGAGTGGTGCCCTGATAGATCCGGGCGCTTACTTTTGCCATGACACGAAAAAGGCCGGAGAGTATCTCCGGCCTTAAGTCGATGATTGGTGCCGACGCTTACTGCGCCAGGAGCATGTTCCGTGACTGCTTCAGCGTGCGAGTTACCGCCCGTTGATGTTTGGCGGAAAGGCCGGTGTACTTCCGGGGCAGGATCTTACCCGTGTCGGTGACGTAACGCACCATGGCCTGCGGCTGCGTGAACGGAATTTCCGCGGGGGTGGGAGTCTGCTGCTTTTGTTCGGTCGTGCTCATGGCTGTGAAGGAGGGGAAAACGTGAAGCTGGCCGTTGCCGTGTCAATGCGCATTTTGCTGGCAATCGCCACGCGCGCCATTCTTAAAGAATTCGAGCCGGGGAGAATCTCGCCTGCGTCTGATGCTTGAATGTGGGCGCTGCTTCTGTTGTCATTCGCGCTCGTTAATATATCTATAAGTTCCCGTAGCTCAACTGGATAGAGCAGCAGTTTCCTAAACTGCGTATTCCGGTTCAAGTCCGGACGGGGGCACCATACCGTGTCGTAGTGTGGTGATCCGCCGGGAGCGGCGCAGGAGCGCCCTTGCTTGCTGACCCCGTGGGGCGTCCAACACTGCACCTCCACCTCGACTCCTCCCGCAGGGGGCTGAAAGCCGGTCGATGGTTTAGCCGCTACGTAAATCCGTTTGTCGCAACTTGGCAGGAGCGGCGCTGACCTCCTCGGCACAAATCCCGACCACGTTGAACGCCTTCTCCACTACCTGTCGAAAAGCTCGGATGTGAGGAAGTTCAAACCGTCCTTTCGGCTGCAACAATACGAGATCTTCGTGCCCAAAAAGATGGCTCACATCGCGGAGCAACAAGGCCGGTTGGCGGCGTTTTGACGTGTGCGGCGTTGCGATGCCCGGGGCGAGCAATGCCACCCCGAATCCGAGCGCAACATATCGGGTGATCAGCGGCACCCGGGTGGCGGTTATCGTAATGTTGAGTTTGTCCAACAGGCCGGCCCGGGCAAAGGTGAGGTCCACTTGCGAGCGATCGGAGGTGTCTTCGCTGCTCAACACGAGGGGATACTGTGCGATCTGTTTCACAGAGAGCCGTCGAGCCCTTGCGAGGGGATGCTCCGCGGGGCAGAGGAGGTGAATGGGGTAGCGGGTAAGCGGATGCAGGGTGAGCGAGGTCGGCAGCTCGTCAGCGCTCGTGAGACCCACGATGGCAATGTCGGCCTGACCCGCGAGCAGCGCCGCCCGTGCTCCCCGCGAGGGGCGGTCCATCAGGCGGAGGCCGACATGCGGGAACTGGCGCTGGTACTGCGTGACTGGCTCGGGTAAAGCCTCGCTGAGGACCCCGGCCGGCGCCGCGACCGTTAGATTTCGGGGCGCGTTGCGGTACTTGTCGGCGAACACGGCGCGCAAGGATAGGAAGCTTTCGACCATGGGCTCGACCATCGCGACGAGCATTTTTCCGTCCTCCGTAAGACTTATCTCCTGGCCATCAGCCACCACCAGGGCGACGCCAAATTCCTCCTCCAGCGATCGGACTTGCCGCCAGGCCGAAACCACCGAGAGGCCCAGCGCGCCTGCGACAGCCGAAAATGTTCTCTGGCGGGAAAGCTCCACGAGCGCGCGCAGTTGGCGGAATCGAAGCTCTTTGAAAAATCGGCGGTCGGATTTCATGAGTTTAGCCAGAAGGTAAAAGCGCTTACGAAAATTGTCAGGCAAAGAGCGTGACTGGTCTTCACGCCGCGCGGTAATACTCGGGCCGGATTTACCTCCCGCCAAGGCTTCGAGCTGTTTACCAGCCTGACAACACCCACCCAATTTTGCCCCCCACTGATGAATACGCTCCTTCGTCCCTCCCCCCGGTTCTACTCCCCGTCTGTCCGCGGAGTTGCCGCCGCGGCGATCGCGGTGCTGCTCGCGGTCTTGCCGCTCCAGGCCCGAGCTGCCTCCGGCGCCGTAAGCGGAACCGTCACGAACGTGGCCACCGGTCGCCGGCTCCAAGGGGCCACGGTCGATGTTGCGGCTTCGGGCCGATCCGTCCTGACCGATAACGATGGTCGTTTTGTACTCAACGGGCTGCCGGTCGGTCCCGCCGAAGTGGTGGTTTCCTACGTGGGGCTCGAGACGGTACGTCAGACGGTTGAGGTTGCCGTGAGCGAGCCCCGGACTCTGCTTTTTGAACTCACCTCGCCGATTTATAAACTCGATGCGTTTAGCGTGACCGGCGAGCGGGAAGGCGTGGCCGCGTCGATCACGGCCCAACGCAACGCCGAAAACGTTAAACACGTCGCCACGATCGACGAGTTCGGACTCTTGCCCAATATGGGTGGTGGCGAACTGATCATGCGGATGCCCGGCGCCGCGGGAGTGATCGGTGACGATGGCACGGTTGGCGGCATTGCCATCCGGGGGCAGGCCAACGTCCTTAATCGCATCACGGTGGACGGCGGTTCGCTCCCCCCGAACGGTCCCATGGACCGCGGATTTCAGACGCAGTTTATCACGAGCGCCACGTTCGACCAGTTGGAGATCATCAAGGGTCATACCCCGGACAAGGGCGCCGATTCATTGGGTGGCACGATTAATTTCAAAACCCGATCCGCGCTCAGCCTGAAAGAAAAGCGAGTCTTCACTTATAATGTTGGCAGCACCTGGGCGCCGTCTTTTGCGGACCACACGCCCGCCCGTCGTGACCGGCCGCTCCAGCCGATGTTGAGCGGCACCTACAATGAAGTTTTCAGCATCCTGGGCGGTGAACGCAATCTGGGCGTGGCCCTGAATGGTTTCTATCAAGATAAAGTGGTCAGCTACGGTCAGAGTGTCACCGCCTACCAGAACACCACGGCGCCGACCGCTTATGCCTACGATTACCGCACGTCCGACGCCATTCACGAAAGTTTTCAGAAAGATTTGAACCTGCGGACCGATTTTCGCCTCTCCTCCACGAGCAAATTTTCGCTCAATCTAAAATCGACCGATCATCTCCAGCCGACGTATGAACAGGATCAGGTGCGCGCCTTTACGGCGCAGACCATCGCCACCATCGGCGCAAATGGCCAGCCGACGGGCACCGGCGCGATCCTCCCCACTTACACCAACGAGATCACCCAGGTGCGCGGATTGGGCATTGCGGCGTCGCGGCTTGATGTCAGCAACACCTCGTTCGGGTTCATGCTGCGTTCCCGTGGCTTTGACCTGAAGGGTGAGCACGAATTCGACCGCTGGAGTTTCGATTATGGCGCGGCCTATCAATACTCGCACACCAATCTCACCAGCGGCGACGGTGCCCTGGCGTTTGTGCATAGCATTACCGGAGTGGGCTGGATCCTGGATCGGACGAAGTCGGATCTCTATCCGCGCTTCACCCAAACCGAAGGCCCGGATGTCACCAGTCCCGCCAACTATACCCTGACTTCGGCTGATACCCGGCACATCCGGCGCGAGGCCAGCATCAAGACCTTTCGCGGCAACGCCCAGTACAAGCTGCCGACCTCCTTTCCCTTGTTGCTAAAGAGCGGCGTGGAGCAGCGCACGCAGACTTCCTCGCACGAGGGCGGCAATCGGCGCTGGAATTACGTGGGAGCGGGCAAACTTCCCTCCGATCCCACTTTCCGGAGTTGGGACGAGGACAAGACCGGGCGGAAGATTCCCGTTTGGCGCAGCGCGGATTTCTTCGAAAACGATGCGCCCACCAACACCGCGCTTTGGCAGGAGAACCAGTATTTCCGCGAACAGAGCCGCTACACGACCACGGCCAATGTTTCAGAGAAAGTCACCGCGGGGTATCTGATGTCCCAAGCAAAGCTTGGCTCCCTTGGGCTTCTCGGTGGCCTGCGGGCCGAGCGGACGGAAGTCGCCAGCGTGGGTTGGGTGCGGGCGCGGGTTCTTAGCACTGCCGCCCAACAACTCGCCGATCCGATCGGCGCGGCGCAGCGCGATTATGGCAACAATTCCCGTAAACTGAGCGGCGACTATACCCGCTCATTTCCCAGCGCCCATGTGCTGTATGATCTTATGCCGGATCTGAAGGCGCACGCGAGCTGGTCGACGAGTTTCGGGCGTCCGCCATTTACCAACCTCGTACCGAATGAAACGCCCAACGATTCCGCCCGCACCATTACCGTCAACAACCCGTCCCTGAAGCCCCAATACGCGAAGAACTGGGATGTCAGCCTGGAATACTATCTCAAACCGATCGGCCTGCTCTCGGTCGGCTGGTTCCACAAAACCATCACGGATTATATTGTTTCCGGCATGGATGGGGGAACGGTGGCGTCGGGCGCGGATAACGGCTACAACGGCGAATATGGCGGCTACAATGTGCTCACCACGACCAATGCAGGAACGGCAATCGTGCAAGGCTGGGAATTTAGCTATCGGCACCAACTCAGCTTCCTTCCCCGGCCGTTCAACGGCTTGGGCCTCAATGCCAATTATACGGTGTTGAACACGCACGGCGATTACGGCAGCAGCGGCTATCGCACGACGCGCCAGATTGTCGGCTTCATCCCCAAGACGGCAAATGTCGATTTAACGTACAAGTACAAGGCGTTCAACTCGCGCATTCTCCTGAGCTATCTGGGGGACTATATTACCACCTTTAACGCCACTTCGGCGGCCCTCAACGTGTACCGTTACCCGCGCAAGGCGGTAAATGTCGGCTTTGGCTGGCAGCTTCGACCCAGCGTGAACCTGTTCTGCGAAATCTCCAATATCTTCAACGAACCTCTCCGCCGCTACATGTATGACCGGTCGCGCTTAAACAATGCGTCGATTACGGGTCCGCTGGTGAATGCCGGTGTTACCGGGCGGTTCTAATGCGGCCGTCTTGCGAATCCGTGCCGTGAAGGAGAGCGGATCTCCATCGAACTTCTTATATGTGTTCCCTGTCTGATCGTACTCGCGTCAGGTCAAATGCGCATCGGCGAACCCCTTTCGCCCGGGCGCTCTCGATCGCCGGCAGCGTTGCTGCGATGTGGGCCGCCCCTTCGGCCGCGGCGGCCGCGACTCGCGCCGTTGGCCTGAGCCTCAGCGAGGCGGGTTTGCGCGTCGAAATCGACGGGCGGTTGTTCACCGAATACGTAGTGAAGGATACCCCACGACCCTTCATGTATCCGGTGATCGGCGCCGCCGGCGAAAATGTGACGCGCAATTTTCCGATGAAGAAAGGGGTGCCCGGAGAGGAGAAATTTCTGGATCACCCGCATCACCGCTCCCTGTGGTTCACGCACGGGAAGGTGAATGGGATCGACTTCTGGGGTGAGTTTAAGGTTTTTGGCCGGCAGGAACACACCGGTTTCAGCGAGGTGAAGAGCGCCGGAAACCAGGGTTCATTTCTCGCCCGCGCCAAATGGGTCGCGCCGACGGGCGAGACGATCCTGACGGATCAGCGGAAGATATCCATCACGGCTCTCCCGGATGGCGAAACGTTGCTGGACTTCGACGTGACCCTCGAGGCTTCAACCGGCGACGTCGTACTCGGCGATACGAAGGAGGGGAGCATGGCGATGCGCCTTTGCGCCTCGCTCAGTATGAACAGCAGCAAAGGCTTCAAGGTAACCGGTCCTTCGACCGGACACGCCTTCAACAGTCGCGGCGATCGTGATACCGACATCTGGGGGAAGCACGCCGACTGGGTCTGTTATTACGGTCCCGATCCGAAGGGAAACCCGGTGGGAGTCGCTATTTTCAGTCATCCGGAAAATATCCGCTCACCGGCAACCTGGCATGCCCGCGATTACGGGTTGTTTGCGGCGAATCCGTTCGGCTTGCATGACTTTGAACCGGATAAGCCGGTGGGAGCAGGCGACTACATGATCAAAAAAGGCGGCACCTTCACGCTGCGTTACCGAATTTATCTGGCGAAGGGAACCCCGAAGGCAGAGGGATTGGAAACCCGATTCAAGACCTATGCCGCGGGCAAATAACCCGGCCGCCCGGTTCAATCCGGTGGTCTTTTAGGGCAGCGTAACCGGAAGCGATGCCGGCTCCTGCTCTTTTCGCGAGCGCCCACCCGCCCCATATTATCCCAAAGAAACGGTGTGTTGTCCCCTTCTTTTACTTCGCAGCGGAAGATGGATGGCGCCATTCGGGTGATGAACCGCAGCGCGCCTTGCTTGCAGCTGAATTTGCTTATCCCATGAAACCGACCCGGTTCTTTGCCCTGCTGCTTCGCTGCGAGCGCCGCCCATCAGCAATATCACGCTCGAGATCGGCGCTTTCATCATAGGTGGGTTCAACCCTTTTCCGTCCACGCACATTCAGGACGAACTCAATGCGCGGCCGCTCTGCTCGAGATGTGGAATGAAATGCTTTGAGCGGCACTAACTAACCCGCAGATATATTATATAACGATGAATCCCGCCCTTGCCCCCTCCGCCCGCTCCTTGAAACGAATGCTGCTGGCCGCTTCACTCCTCCTGGGGTGCAGCGCGATGTGGTCGCCGATGCTCAACTCGGCCGAGCTGAAAGACGGCCAATTTGCCGCCGAATCCAATCTGCGCGTGGGCGTCGCCAAAGTGGACATTACCCCGACGGACGTGGCGGGCACAACGGTCGTCGGGCATCGTCGCGAGGTGACCGGCGTCCGCGATCCCCTGCGGGCCGGCGTGCTCTTGCTCGATGACGGTGAAACGAAGGCGGCGATTGTTACTTTGGATACGATTGGGGCCTGGGAGGAAATGGTGAAACTCGCGCGGCAACGCATCGAAAAGGAAACGAAGGTGCCGGCCGCGAACATCATGGTGGCGGCCGCGCACAATCACTCGGGCCCCGGCTATGCGGAGAACTCGAAGTGGGCCGCGGAGTTGATCGACAAGCTGAGCGCCGCAGCAAGGGAGGCGGCCGGCAGCATGCGTACGGTCACGATTGGCTACGGGGAGGATCGTATCGGATTCGGGATCAATCGCCGCAAGGTGATTGACGGTCGCGCCGTGGTGCGCCTCAACCCGGACGGCCCGAACGATCCGCGTGTGAAGGTGCTGCGCTTCGACGACGGCAAGTCGCTTACGCCCATGGCGGTCGTAATGCATGCGGTCTGCCATCCGTGTTTCTTCACGTGGGGCGACAAGGGATCGGAGCCCTACCCGAAAGGTTATCCGAAGATGAGCGCCGATTTCCCCGGTGAGGCGCAAAGCTTCGTGGAAATGTGCTATGGGCAAAAAACGTCCGTGATGTTTCTGCAAGGTTGCGCGGGCGACATCCGCCCGAACCTGCCGGGCTACCCGTACCGCTGTGCGGACGAAGCGGACATTCAATGGGCTGGGCGGGACCTCGGTGGCGCGGTCGCGCGCGCGCTTTCCCTCAGCGTCACGCGGGAAAAACTGAAGCAGCGGGAAACATTTTACCAGATTCGCATTGCCCGCGGCATACTTGACCTCCCGGGGAAGGAACGCCCGGTTACCGCCGAAATGATGGCCATGAAGGTCGGGCCCTACCTATTCCTGACGATGCCCGGCGAGCCCATGGTTGAATATGGTTTCAAGCTGGAGGCGGCGATCGCCGACCGCGCAATTCCGATCATTGTGGGCTACGCCAATGGCAACATCGGCTACATTGCCACGACTGATGCCTATGCCGTCGGTGGTTATGAGCCGAACCGCTCGGTCCTGTCGTCCGAGGCCGAGCCCGTCATTTTGAAGGAACTGGGCCGCCTCGCCGATCTGGTGATGGGGGATGTTTTCGAATCTTTCTCGAAGCATCCAGTCGACCTTAAGAAACGCGCCGAGATGGAGCAGTCCCAAGCGGCC
>JBEENF010000072.1:0-11905 GCA_041192325.1 Verrucomicrobiota bacterium | reverse complement strand
GCTTCCTTGGCGGCCGGCAGCAGGCCGGTGGCCAGCAGATTGTTTCCGAACAACCGGCCCATGAGATATTCGAGCGAGAAATAGTAAATCCGCCGGACGTTTTCCGCATTATGCACCACTTGCGTCGCGATCATTCGCTCGTGAATCGTGTCCCGCACCGCCAGCGCGGTGGCGACCCACCAGTCTCGCGGCGTGGCCGAACTGGCATGGCGCGCCAGGGTGGAAACGAGGTGCCGCTGAATCAGCGAACGCAGCACATCAACGGGCCGGTCCTTCGCCGTGTCCGGATGGTGAATCGTAAACGTCTTGAAAGGCGCGGTACTGGCGCGGTCGACCTCGGTAGCGCGGTTGGAGGCAGTAGTGCGGGAGGCGCTGGCAGGAAGCTCGGTCGGCATGGGAAAGGAGTGGACACCTTAAGCGCTGCTTTGGTGCCAGAGCGAGCGCAGGATGCGCTTATTATTGCCTGCGGCGGCGCCATCGCCCCGTGGTTGCCCGCCGCGCGCTGCGCCGCTCTAACGCGCTATTTCTGAAATCGTCGCGCGAGCTCACCGTGGTTCAATTCGATGTAGGTCGGCCGGCCCGCCGGACTCGTGAGCGGAGTGCGGGTGGCGAATAGTTGGCCGATCACGGCGCGCAGTTCGGTCTCGCCGGCCGTCGGCGGCAACCGGATGGCCCGCGCGGCGGCCAGCCGCGCCAACTCTTCCCGCGCGAGCTCGATATTCCCGTCCGGCATCCGACCCTCCCGAAAGGCCCCGAGCAAATCCCGCAAAAAGGGCTCGGCATCGGCCGGCTCCATCCACGCCGGCGCCGCTTCGATCCGGAAAAAATTCCGGCCAAATTCGCCCACCTCAAACCCGTGATCGTGCAGGAACCGCCGGCGATCGAGCAGCAAGGCCGCGGCAATCGCGTCAACTTCGAGCGGCAGGGGCAACAGCAGCCGCTGACTCGGCGCCACCCCGGCGCGGAACTGCTCCCGCAACCGCTCAAACCAAATCCGTTCGTGCGCCGCCCGTCGGTCGAGCAACACCAAGCCAGCCGCCGTTTCAAACAAGGCATAGTTGCCGTGCGCCAAACCCACATAGCGCCAGCTCGGCGCGGTCGCAGCCGGTGTTGGTGAACCCCACGGTGACGCAACCGTGGGCAATGCTCCGACGGGGGCGGATAGAACCGGCTCACCATGGCCATTCGTCAGCACTCGCGCCTCCGGGATCGCCCCGGTTGGGCCGGAGGAACGCGCTTCAGCGTTGCCGAAACCCGCCGGACTCGGCGAAGCCAACTTCACCCCACTCCCGCCGGCCGAGCCCGCTGTCATCGCGGGGGAATCCGTGCGGCTGTCGTTTATCGGACGCGAAATTATTGGCGCAAGCGCCGATCCGCCCAGCTCCCGCAGCCGCTGCAGCACGGAGCGAATCACGAATCCCCTCACCTGCGGCTCGCTGCGAAACCGCACCTCGCGTTTCGCGGGATGCACATTGACGTCGACGGCCGCCGGATCGCACTCGAAGAAAACGAACGCCAGGGGATACCGCCCCTTGGGCAGCGATTCGTGATAACTCTCGATCATCGCATAGTTCAGCGTGCGGCTGTCCACCGGCCGCGCGTTCACGAACATGATCATCTCGTGCCGCGTCGCCCGTCCGGAACCGGGCCGGCCAATCAACCCGCTGAGGCGCAGTCCGGGCTCCACCGCCTCGAGTGCCACGAGTTCCTCCGCGGTTTGCCGGCCAAAAATTTCCGCGATGCGCTCGCCCAGGGTCGAACATTCCGGCGAGCGAAACACGACGCGCCCATCCTCGATCAGGGTGAACGCCGTGCGCGGGCAGGCCAGCGCGTAGAGCCGGACGCAATGCACGATGTGCGCGGCCTCGGTCTGGTCGGTCTTGAGAAACTTGCGCCGGGCCGGGACGGAATTGAA
Organism: Verrucomicrobiota bacterium; assembly: GCA_041192325.1. Lineage (GTDB taxonomy): Bacteria > Verrucomicrobiota > Verrucomicrobiia > Opitutales > Opitutaceae > ER46. Next base: position 9,990 of record JBEENF010000072.1, on the reverse strand, counting down.
GAGATGGGTGACTTCAATGCGCGTGCCGACCGGCCGGCCACATTCCCGCACGTGGACAAATTTTCCGCCGTTCACCAAAATCTCCGTGCCGGTTTGGCTGCCCACCTCGCGAGTCTGAAGCTGAAAGCGGGAAACGCTCGCGATCGACGGCAGCGCTTCGCCCCGGAAACCATAGCTCGCAAGTCGGTCGAGATCGTCCGCCTCGCGAATCTTGCTCGTCGCATGCCGTTCGAGTGCCAGCAGCGCGTCGTCGCGCGACATCCCGAGTCCATTATCCTCGACGCTCATCAGCGAACGCCCGCCGTGCCGGAACTCCACTTCGACGCGGGTCGCGCCGGCATCCAGCGCGTTTTCCACCAGTTCCTTGACCACCGCCGCCGGACGCTCAATCACCTCGCCCGCGGCGATCTGATTGGCAACTCGGTCGGTGAGGATGTGAACCTTTGGCATGGCTTGGGCGCGGAAGCAGATTTGCGGAAACGCGAAAGAGCGGAAGCGCAGAATCAACCCGAGAACACGATTCCCAACTCGTCCTCCCGTGCGCGGAGCGGCCCGTGGCGTGGAGACTGAGGCGAATTTCAGGCTCCGGCGCGGCGGTTTACTTCAGCCGCTTCTGCCAGCGGGCGAACTGCTTCGCGATCTGTCTCGGTCCGGGCATGCCTGTCCCCGTGCGCTTCGCGAGCGCGCGAGTCAGATCGAAAACCTTAACCCAATCCTCTGCGAAGGCCGCGTGAACGCTGCGCATGTCCGCGGTCGAGAGCTGATTGAGGGGAGTTCGCTTTTGCTCGGCGAGCCGCACCACCGCGCCCACCGCGTGGTGCGCATCCCGAAAAGCCACGCCTTTTAACACGAGATAATCGGCCAAGTCGGTCGCCAGCAGCGCCGGATCCGCCACCGCCGCCGCGCAGCGCTCGCGATATACCTTCATGCCGGCGAGCGTTCCCGCCAGCACATCCGCGCACAGCGCAGTCTGGTCGTAACTGTCGAACACCGGCGGCTTGTCCTCCTGCAGGTCGCGATTGTAGGTCAGCGGCAGCCCCTTCACGAGGGTGAGCAGCGTGTGCAGATTGCCCTGCAGCCGCGCGGATTTCCCCCGGAGCAGCTCGCAGGAATCCGGGTTTTTCTTCTGCGGCATCAACGAGGAGCCCGTGCAAAATGCGTCCGGCAGCTCCACAAATTTGAACTCCGCGCTGCTCCAGAGAATCAGGTCCTCGGCGATCCGCGAGAGATGGGCGCCGAAGAGCGCGCAGGCGCTGGCAAACTCGATAAACACGTCCCGGTCCGCCACCGTGTCCATGGAATTCTGCGTGACCTGCGGCCGGCCTTTCGCGTCGACGAAGCCAAGCGCGCGCGCGGTGAATTCCCGGTCAATCGGCAGCGTCGTTCCCGCAATCGCGCCGGAACCGAGCGGACACCAATTGGCGTGCGCCGCCACCTCCCCGAACCGACCGCGATCGCGGTCGAGCATTTCAAGCCAGGCGAAAAGATGATGCGCGAGATACACCGGCTGCGCCCGTTGCAGGTGAGTGTAGCCCGGGATCAGCGCAGCCCGATTCGACTCCGCCAGGGTGAGCAAGGCGCGCTCGGCCTGCAGAATTTTTCCTTCGATCACCGCACAGGCGTGCTTGAAAAACAGCCGCATGTCCGTCGCGACCTGATCGTTGCGGCTCCGCGCGGTGTGCAGCTTGGCGGCGGCCGGGACGCGTTTCGTCAGCGCCTGCTCTATATTCATGTGCACGTCCTCGAGTTTCGTGTCCCACGTGAACTTGCCCGCTTCGATCTGCCCGAGAATGGCATCCAGCCCGGCATGAATCGCGTCGCGCTCCTGCGCCGTGATTAATCCGACATGCGCGAGCATGGCGGAATGCGCCTTGCTGCCGGCCACGTCAAACGGAGCGAGACGACGGTCGAACGAGACCGACTCGCTGAATTGCAGCATCAACTCCGCGGGACCGGTGGTAAACCGACCGCCCCAGGTCGCATGGGAAGGCTTGGCCATAGCAGCAAGAGATGACGCCGCGGCTCCACGCCGCGCAATGGGAAAAAAAGCGCGCGGCCTTACCCGTCGCGTGGGCGCCCTCAGTCCTTGCCGCCCGCCCATGGCTTTGCACAGTCGCCCCATGCTGCGTCCCCCCAACTTCCTCGCCCTCGCGCTGCTGGCGGCGCTCGCGCCTGCCGGGATGCCCGCGGAGGCGGAGCGGACGGCTTATGCCCGCGTGGACATAGCGCCGTCCACCACCTCCATCTACATCGGCACGGTGTCATTGACCCTGGAACCCTTGGTCCGGCAGGAATCCACTTACGAGGCCAGGTATGTTGCCAAAGTTTTTCCCTACTTTTTCTCGAACGAAGCCGGCCGGCTCAGGGTTGAGCTGTCGAACGAACAACTCCGCACGCTCGCGCGCGGGGAGTCGGTGGAATTCAAGGGCCACGGCGTGCGCGACGACGGCACGGAGCGGCGCGTCGCCGGCAAGGCAATACCCAACGACTCCCACAGTGGCAGACTGAAGGTCCGGGTCTTCGTTTCGCCGGAAACCGAACTGATCTTCAACACCACCTACCGGTTTTCCGAAAAACCGGAGACGTGAACCTCGCGTTCAAGCCGGCGCCCAGTGCAGTGCCACCGGCCGGTCGACCGAAGGATGCAGGCTGTGGTGAACCGGACAATTGTGCGCGATGTCAGCCAGCAACCGGGCTTGCGGGTGCGTCTCGGGAATCGGCAGCCAAAACTCCGCGGCGAGCCGTACGATGCGCCGGGGCGCGTCGGTGGACATTTCCTTGGTCACTTCGTAACGAAAGCGGCCGAGTTCGAGGCCGTGCTTGCGGGCGACGATGGCCATCGTGGTGGCGATGCAACTCGCGAACGAGGTCGCGACGAGATCGGTCGGAGAAAATGATTCGCCGCGGCCCTGATTGTCCCGGGGAGCATCGGTGGCCAGCGTGGTGGCAGAGGGTTCGTGACGCGCGCTGCAATGCAGCTCGCCTTGGTATTCGCCGGTGATTTTGACCATGAGATCCTCACGTGGAGGCGCCCCAAGGAGGCGCCGTCCGCGCATTCGCGCAATGCGCAAAACGCGGTGCGGCGAGTCCTGCGCTTTGCGAGTCCGAGTATCCGCCGGTTGCAGCGCAGCGTCGGCCCGAGCCATTGCGGGCCGACGAGGCGTCGGCCTTTCCCTCGCCGACTAAAAGTCGGTGATCATTGTCAACCGCCAAGCCCGCGGGGCACCCCAAGAGCCGGTTGTCGTGGTCGCGGATAGATAGTAGGATTTGTCGAGGAAATTGCTGATGTTCACGGCAAAGCTCGTCGGCCGGTTGAAGAGCTTGGTCTGGTAACCGGCCAGGGCGGTGACGATGTAATAAGAGGGCGACCAGAGAGCGACGACGGGACCGCCCTGGACGGCAACGGCGTTGCCGCGGAAGGTTTGATCCCGCCAGTTGGCGCCACCGCCAGCGTAGAAGCCCTTGAGCCGACCTTGGGAAAAGGAATAGCGCGTGAAGAAATTGGCGCGCAACTTGGTATAGCCGGCATTGGGCACACCGTCCGGAATCGTGAGCAGAAAAGCATCGAGCAGCGGCGTCGGCTGGTTGAGACCCTTGGCGCCCGCCTGAAAACTTTTGAGGAACGGCGCGCGATCCTCCGTCACGACCTTGTTCGTGGCCGCGTTGAACATCAGCCGCCAGGCGCGCGTGATGTTGGCGACCATTTCAACTTCGACCCCCTTCGTACGGGTGGTCTGCAGATCCTGGCCGGCGGAGTTGAAGGTGGTCGGAAAAATCGCGGCGATCTCATCGCGGATCGCGATCGCCGGCGCGGGCGCGAAGCGGGCGTTCGGCTGAAAATTGTCGTAGTAGGTGGTGTTGAGCTCGAGCCGGCCGCCGAGGAGGCTGAGTCGGGCGGAGAGGTCCTGACCCTCGCCGGTCTGCATGCCCTGGCGTTGGCCCTGGAGGTAGGCGGGGTTGCCCTCCCCGGCCGAGATGCGGAAGGACTGCGCGCGATTATAGCCAAAGGCGAACGTATCGTTGAGCCGGAGGATGACGCCGTAGTTTTTGCCATCGACCTTGTATTGGGCGAAAACCTCGTTGTTGAACGCGGCGATTTCGTCCACCACCCACTCGTTCTCCAGCGCGCGCGGCGCGCCGAACAGGGTCTTCATGTTGAAGTGATCGCGGCGGAAGCCCACGAGGGTGAAGAGGTGATTGTTGAAATAGCTGCCGGAGGCGCCGACGCCAACGGAAGGCGTGTAGAACCGGCGGTACTTCTGCTCGCCAGACGCCGACACGGCGTTGGACAAATCTGGATACCAGGCCGAAACGCCCGCCACGGGGCCAAGATCAGCCGTGTTCTGCGCGCCGGCGCCATCCCGCAAGTAGTAACGCCGCATAAATCGGTTGTTGGTCAAGGTGGTCCGGTTGGCAAGAAACGCGGCCTGGGTGAGGGCGGGATTGATGGCGCCCACGAAGGCCGGGTGCCCCGGTTTCACATACTCGCCCCAGTTCGGCGCCCAGTGCTTGGGGTTGTCCTGCTGCTGCTGGACGTTAACGATGAACTGCTGCTTCATCCACTTCATGTTGAGATCGTAGACGGCGGAAAAGCGACCGGCCCGCAGAGTGTTGCCATTCCGGGTGCGGATGCGAAAATACTCGGTGTACAGCTCGTTAAAATACGGATTGATCGCGCCGCCCGGCAGCGTGGCGGAGAGATCGCGATAGACCGTGCGCGTGGCGGCAGCTCCCCAGTTGTCGATGTTCCGGTAATACAGAATACCGGACAGCAGGAGATGGAGGTTCTTGCCGATGTTGTGTTCCACCTCGAAACTGAACGTATCGTAAAAATCCTGGTTGGTGCTATTCGGGCCCGTGGTCTGGAAACTTTTGGGAAGGATGCCCGGGTTGACGATGCCGAGTCCACCGCCAGCGCTGCGCCGCATGCCGTTCGCGCGAAACAAGGCGCCGGTGGCGGCGTTGTAGACCACGCCGGCGGTATTCGTGAGATTAGTACCGGTGGTAAAAGAGAACTGGTCGAGGAAGAGGCCTTGGGCCGCCACGGAGGTGCTCTTGGAATGCTCGGCGGAGAAGTTGATGGCCGTGCTTCGAAAAGGCCGGTAGGTGACGGCGCCGTAAATGCCGCGAAAATCCTGCCGCACATGGTCAATCCACGAGTCGGTGTTGGACTGCACCGCCGAGATGCGCCCGGCCAGCTTGTCGCCAAAGCGCCGGTTGAGATCCAACTCGACGCGGCGGAAATTATTGGAGCCCACCATGAGTTTCGTCCGGGTGACGTTACGGGTGAACAGCCCGCGCTTGGTGATCAGGTTGTTGGCGCCCCCGAGATCGGCTTCGCCGTACAGAAACGCGTTGGGACCGCGGAGAAGCTCGATCCGCTCCGTGGCGAAGGCATCCATCGGTGAATACCAAATCCAACCGTTGCGCAGCGCGTAGCTGTTGCGAATGCCCCGGAGCACCAGCTGATTGGGCTGCGCCGGGTCCGGGCTTTCCTCCCCGGTCACCATCCACTTCGACGCCTCGCCGATATCTATGATCGCGAGATCCTCCATGAACTGGGAGTTCATGACCGAGATTGAATTCGCGACGTTTTTCAGTTCCTGCGCGGTGCGCAACCCGGCGGTCGTCTGCATCGATTCGTAACCGACGTCTTTTTCCTCCGATACCGTGAAGACGGACAGTTGTACGGCCTGTTCCTTCGGGCTGACCGGACGATTGGGGCGGGGAGTTGCGCTCGCGTTCGCCGGTTCGGCGACGCGGGCGGCGTCGTCCGCCGGCGCGGTTTGCGCAAAGATCAGTGCGGGGAGCAAGCAGCCGAGGGCGGGCGCGGCGAACCGCGCAAGGGTGCGGCGCGCAGGGGAAAAAGGTCTGCACATAAGGGGGGGGGGCGGGGTTCGGACAATTCAGCGGACAACGGTCGAACCCGCCGGTCGGGCAGATAAGAGCCGCATCACGCCTGCGACCACGTTATGCTTGCACGCAGCCGGACCGGTTCAAGATGTAATCCGCCGGGCACAGGAAGGAAAAGACGCTGGGCGACCGGCCCTCGGGCGTTGTTGGCTCGTCAGCGGAAACTGCGAAAAACCCGAGCTCTTGCATCTGCGGCGGCGACGCCCCAGCAGTCGCAGGAGGGATACAAAAAGGCCGGGGAGTTCACTCCCCGGCCCAAAAGAGCGCGCCAATTTTCTACGTCTTAGAAGTCAAATGACATATTCAAGCGAATCGAACGCGGCGATTGGAGCGCAGCGGGCATGCCGAAAGCGCCCGTCGGCGTCTGACCGCTCGCGACGGTCGCCTGCTCCACAATTTCCGTCTTGGTGTGGAAGTTCATGACATTCGTCACGTAGGCATTGAATCCAATCTTCTCGCGGCCCCACTTCGGCCGGTAGGTCAAACTAAAGTCGTTGTAGAAAACCCAAGGTGTGAAACCAAGCGAGCCGCGGGGCCTCAGCTTGCCACTGGGATCATAAAACGATTCGGCGCCATAGCCTTGGGCGGTCGACTCCGTGGGGTGATAGCTGAAGATGTTCTTCGGGCGTCCCGAACTGTAGCGGAAGTTTAATCCGAGCAGGATTTCCTTCGTCAAGACGTAGGAGCCAAAAGCCTTGAATTGGTGGCGACGGTCGTTGGGCAGGTTCCCGTAGGAGCCTTCCATCAAGCCAACGGAATCAAACGAGGAGGTGAGTCCTGCGTCGTCCTGACCGTTGTCGGACTTCACCCACCCTTCGCTGTTGCCGTAGCTGTGCGACCAGGTGTAAGAAAATTGCGCGCGCCATTTTTTGTCCCACATGCGCTCGGCATTGAACTCCAAGGCGAAGTACTTGCGCACCGCGGCCGGCATTCCGATGTCAGCGGCGGTGAGGTTGACGTTCTCCAGTTTGCCATCGCCGTCCACGTCGAACTTGAACGATACGTCCTTGCCTGGATTGGCGAGCACGTAGGCGTGCGCACCCGGGACCAGCGTCTTGTTGTTTTGCTTGGCCCATTTCCCGAGACCGTAGTCGGCGATCAAGTCGTCGATTGAGGTCCGCAAGTCGCGGTGGATCGCTTTCATGCCGACCGTCCATGACTTGTTCAGTGCATGTTGGAATCCAATGACGTACTCGTCCTGGTACATCGACTTGAGGTTCTGATCGACAATCGTGGCCGGATCCGGGATCGAGCCGTCGGCGAAGACGGTGCTGTTGCCCACTTTGGCGCCCTTGCTGGGTTTCCAGTCGGAACCAATCGAATTTACCAGATAGTAGTCCTGGGTGTAAAGTTCGCCGCCGGCGAGCCGGTAATTGGTATTCGAGGCGATCGGCAGCATGTAACGGCCAAAGTTCGCAAACACCTTGGTGCGAGTGTCTCCCTTGAGGTCGTACGCCGCGCCCAGTCGCGGAGCCCATTGGTGGGCAATTTTCACGAAAGGCTCGCCCTTGGAATTGAAGTTTTCGAAGCCTTCATCGCGAATGCCCGCGCGCACCAGCAAACGGTCGTTGAGCAATGACCAGTTGTCCTCAAGATACCAGGCATTATTCTTCACATCGAGGCTGCCGCCGTTGCGGTAGATGCGTTCGCGGACCGCCACCCCGCCTGCCGGCATAGCATAACCAGGAACGACGCTGACGTAGCGCCAGTAAATGCCACCGGAGTAGGCTTGAATCGTCTGCTGGGTGTTGAGCTCATAGTCATAACCCGCCCGCAGGCGGTGCGAGCCAGCAAGCTTGAACGTGTATTCCAAGTCCGCCCGCCACGCCTTGCGCGAGTCGGCGCCAGTCTCAACAAAGGAGCTTGAGCCTGTGTGCTGCGTAACCGGAAAGCCGGTCCGCCCGTCAATGACGAGGGGCTGGGTATCGACATTGCTCAGGGTGGTCTGGTTGTAGGTGTTTCTGCCGTACAACGCGGAAAAGGTCAGGTTATCGGTGAAGTTGCCGGTGTATCGATAAATCTGATTGGTTCCGCCGGTGCTCGAGGTCACTGTGTCGCGGAGCGTGCCTATCGTCTTGGTCGCGAAATCGAAACGATAGGTGTCGGTCACCGAGTCCTGTTTGTCCGAAAAAGCTGTTACCTCCAGATGGTGCCCTTTCAGGGGATGGATGTCGAGCTTGCCGCCCCAAAAGGGCGAGTCATTGCGCGTTTCCGCATAGGTGGTCGCGCCTGCGCCTTTGCTGCGGAGGTCAGCTGCTTGGTAAAGACCGAAGAAGAACACCTTGTCCTTCAAGATCGGACCGCTCGCATAGACGTTCGCGTCCGCGCTCTGCGCCCACGTTTTTCCCGTATAACGATAAACCTGCGTCTTGCCCGTGGAATCCTGGTAAGAGGAGTCCGGATTTTTCCAACGCAGGCGGTCGGGCGTGAAATAGACGTTCAACCCGGCCTTGTATTCATTGGTGCCGCGCTTGGTCGCACCGTTGATCACGCCCCCGGTGGAACGCCCGTAATCAGCCGCATAGGCCTCGTTCTTGATTTCGAACTGCTCATAGAACTCGAAAGGCACGGTCGTGGACGGCAGACCATTGCGAAAATTGGAAAGGTTGAACCCGTTTACATAGTACGCGTTCTCGGCCACGGAGGATCCGCTGATGGAGACCCCGCCGAAAGAAGTGTCACCCTGGGTCGTTCCCGGCGTGAGCAGCGCGACCGCCGTGGTGCTGCGCCCCACCGGCAACTCTTTGACGAGCTTGTCCGAGAACAGCGTGGCCGACTCCGTTTTCGAGAAGTCGATTGGGCTGAACTGTGCGCCGGCCACGACAAATTTTTCCAGCTTGACCGCGGTATTGCCCGAGAAATCGACCGGGGTGCTGCTGCCGAGCCGTACATCGACCAATTGCTCCAGGGCTGCGCCGGAAGCCGGGGTGTACGTTACCTTGTAAGCGCCCGGCGGCAGTGAGCCGACCCGAAAGCTGCCATCGGCCGCCACGGACGTCGTGCGGGTCACACCAGTGGCCGACGCGGTGACGGAAACCGACCCTTTGCCGCCAGCCCGGCCGACGACCGCGCCGTCGACGTTTGTTTGCGCCATTGTCGGCCCGGCGGTGCATAAAACTAACGTCCCAGTGAGCGCCGCAGCGACGCCACGAATAAATCTCGAACCCGCGAATGCCGACCGCGCTAGGCATCCAGGACTTAGAAACGGAATGTTCATAGTAGTTTAGGGGCTAATGCCGAAAAAATTCAGCAGGGGAATCCTGCGAAGCAGAAATCGGTCCGGACGGTCCTGTAAAGCTTTAACAAATAAGCGGGATACATAAATTATCCTGGGCCCACCTTTGGGGGCGTGGTTATACGTATAATGAACCAACTGGCACAGGTTTGGCCGGACGCGACCGGGATCTGGCCGCTGCAATTCGGCGAGTTCCACCTTCGCCAATGCGCTTTTCGGCTGCGCCGCATTCACCGTCTGGATTCACCGCAGCGCAGGGAAAATTGCGGCCGCCCCCGCCGGGCCCGCCGCGGCGCCCCGGGGCGCCCCTAGAAAAATGGCGCGGTGGAGGTGACTCGAACACCCGACCGGCGGTTTAGAAAACCGCTGCTCTATCCAGCTGAGCTACCACCGCAAACACTTATACTGCAGTGCTTTGTGAACTGCACAAAGCACGGAGAAAACCCGTCTTGTAACCTACTTTTATAACCCTATGCTTTTTACATGCCCCAATCATCCCCACTGGACTTAGAAACGCCTCAATCCTCCTTGTTTCGGAAAGTGGGAGAATGCCTGTACCGCAACGAATCATCGGGTACTTATTACGGCTTGGTGAAGAAGTCGGGCAAGCAGTATCGCCGCTCTCTCAAAACGAAGGATCGCAAATTAGCGGAGCGGCGGCTCTCCGATTTCCGGCAGAAGGTTGGAGGCCTTTCGCGCACCCAATCTGCAAGCGGCGTAACGTTCGCGGCTCTTGCTGGCCGCTGGCTTGAATCATTGCGCCCTACACTCAAAGTCAGCTCGTTTTCTCGGCGTGAAGTGAGCTTGACGCAGATTAATGGCTACCTCGGGTCCATTCTCTT